>NZ_JAEQCE010000127.1:0-11796 GCF_020738665.1 Microcoleus sp. PH2017_08_TRC_O_A | reverse complement strand
GAGCAGGAACACCGACACAAACACGGCGATCGGGCCTGTGAATGCGAGGGCGTTGTAGGGACGGATGCCGACTAAACGGGCGATTTCGATCTGACGCAGGCAGAAGCCGATCAGTGCGAAGGCGCCGTGGAGGGCGACAAATGCCCACAGGCCACCGAGTTGGAACCAGCGGGTGAAGTCCCACTGTGCTTCGGGGCCCCACAGGAACAGCAGGGAGTGTCCGAGGCTGTTGGCTGGGGTGGAGACTGCTACGGTGAGGAAGTTGGCTCCTTCGAGGTAGGAACTTGCCAAACCGTGGGTGTACCAAGAGGTAACGAAGGTGGTGCCGGTTAACCAGCCACCGATTGCCATGTAAGCGCAGGGGAATAGCAGGATGCCAGACCAGCCTACGAAGACGAAACGATCGCGCTTGAGCCAGTCGTCGAGTACATCAAAGATGCCTCTTTCGTTCTCGGCGCGTCCGACTGCGATTGTCATTACGCTAATCTCCAAATAGATATAATTACGACGGATTTGTCTCTAGTCATTATTGCCCAAATGTTGATCTGCTTAACAGAAAATGGGTTGAATTATGAACAGAGTTTACTTTTCTTTACCGTATTTAAGATTATAGGGGTAATTCTTTACAATGGCAAGCATTTCTTCAAGAAGTTCGGGATCTTGACTGGTTCGGGAAGTCCTCTAAGTTCTCGAATAAACCCGGAATCCTTGCCGGCACGGGGACAGCGCCCTTACAGCAAGCGATGTTTTTTACCGCAATACTTTGTTACAGCCCGTCGGAAAAGTAAAAAACCGGGTTTTTTGAGTCTTGATGCGTAAGTCCTGTCCTAAGTCCTGTCCTATATATATACTGAGGGTAGAGTTCCAAACTTAGGTTTTTAAGACTATATGTTCAGCATTGACATGATTGTGAAGAACACGCCCGTCTCGCTGTCGGTGCAGCGGAAATCGGTGGAGGACGCTGAGGCTGTTTACCAGCAGGTTTTAGAGGCAATGCGTAACTCCCAACCGCAAATTTTGGAACTTACTTGTGAGAAAAATACTGAGAAAAAGGTAGCTGTTCTCAGCAGCGAGATTTCTGGGGTGGTGATTTCTCAGAAATCGGGAAGTGCTTCTACGGGAAGAGCACCGGGTTTTGTTTCGATGACTTTGGCAGAATGAGGGCTGGGGGTGTGGGCGCCGATATGGGCCAGTCAGCGGTTGCTGTGCGGGATTTGGGTTTTTGCTGGCCGTCGGGCGATCGAGTTTTGCAAGGTTGCTCTCTGGATGTACCCAAGGGTGAGTTTTGGATGCTTTTGGGTACTAACGGTAGCGGCAAATCTACGCTGCTGAGGCTGATGGCTGGGCTGCTGCACCCCCAATCGGGCGAAATTGATCTGGGCGGGCGCGTGGGTTTTGTGTTCCAAAATCCCGATCACCAGTTGGTAATGCCGACGGTGGGTGCGGATGTGGCTTTTGGTTTGGTTGAGGAAAGGCTTTCTAATCTTCAGGTGCGCCAGAGGGTGGCTGAGGCTTTGGAGGCGGTGAATTTGCTGGATTTACAACGGCGGCCGATTTATGCTTTGAGTGGGGGCCAGAAGCAGCGGATTGCTTTGGCTGGGGCGATCGCCCGTCATTGCGAAATTTTGCTGTTGGATGAACCTACGGCTTTGTTAGATCCTGATTCTCAGTTGGATTTGGTGGCGGCGGTGCAGCGGTTGGTGAAAAATCGCGGGATTACGGCTTTGTGGGTGACTCACCGTTTGGATGAGTTGAATTATTGTGATGGGGCTTTTTTGTTGGAAAAAGGCCAGGTTGTCGATCGGGGAGATCCGGCGCGTTTGAAGCAGCGGTTGATGCAAAGCCAAGATGTTTAGCGATCGAGCAATTTTAGAATATGGTGTCATTAGAATATGGTGTCATTGTTCTTGAAAATATGTTGTCATTGCGAGCGTCTTAGCGAAGCAATCTTTGGGCTCTGCGATTGCTTCGCTAAGAGCTCGCAATGACATTCAAGGACTCGCAATGATATTCAAGGACTCGCAATGACATTCATCGCAATCCTCGATCGCGCAACCAAGCGTCAGCCCAAATTGTATCAGCCTCTGACAGCGCTGGTATGACTTCCCAGTTACGATAATCTATCTTGAGATCGTAACTTGCTACGTCGTAAATTTCAGTGAATAACTCCTGTAAATTGATTACAGGTTCCGTATCACCCGATCGCAGTGGCAAAGGAAAAGCTGGCATCGGGTTCTGCACGTTAAAAGCGTACAAATCTGCTCTGGGGCGGCGATTTCCCCGACACACCAAAACGCTATAGTGACTTTCAATGTCATTACCAATAACTGGCATTTTTTCACCGCGCCGCAATAAATCTATTTCAATTAAATGAGTGCGGCTGCCCAAAATTTCTTCTCGCTTTTCCTCATACATTTGTCGTCCTTTGCCTGTGCGCTTATTGCTAGGAGAGAGGATTTCAATCACTGTAATTAATTCTTGGTTTCCCCTTTCTCTAATTTCTAAATAGCCTTCCCGAACCTCGTAGGGCATGGGAATATTTACTGTTAAGGGTTGTGTTGGTGGCTCTGCAACGGCTACGTTTGATGTTATTAATTCGGTTGTGGTTCTTGGCTGAATTACGTTTACATCAGGAATGCCAATTGATAAATTGTCGTCAGCGGTTTCATACATTCTCACTTCTACAGACACTAAATACTTAGGACGTAGTTGTGGAGATAACAATCTGGCAATTTCAATAATTAGCCAGTGGTGTAGGGCAGGCCAGAGTTCTGGATGCTCTAAATACGGATCCATACCGGGAAAGGGAGATGGCATTGATGTGACTCCTTGACTCAAGTCTATTTACAGTTTAACAAGACTTTTTTGGAACAATTATGGCGATCGCACATCTTGCATTTATTGCCACAGTCCGCCGGGGTTTAAATCCCTCTCTCATCGTTAAAGTCCGCCGGAATGTGCCAACAAACGCAAGATATCAGTTCGATCGTCCTAACGTTCGATCGACGACAATTGCATCGGAATTGGCACGCTGGTTTCATTTGCCGACAGCGCATTCACAAACACAATTGTATGGGAGACAGCGGGCATTAAGCGGCGGAGTGCATTAAGATAAGATTCCGCATCGGGGCGGCGGGCGAAACGGGCGACTGTTAACCGCTGACACTTGGGGAGGTGGCGAATTATGCACCAAGGTTGAAGTCGATCGCGATATGTGGGTTCTTTTGGTATCATAGGAAAATCCTTCCCACTTTTGTGGGTGGTGAATGAAAAGCGATCGCTCTAGATTTCTCAGGTCACGGGGCGATCGCTGTTAACTATTTATTTAAAGCTATGAGCATAGCTGCTGTCAAGCATAAATGGGATTAATTCGGTTGCGAGTTCGAGAATTCGCTGAGGAGAAGGGTTGGACGCTCAAAGAAGTCTCTGACAGAACGGGAATTCCCTACAGCACTGTTAAAAAATACGCCCAAGCTCCCAAAATGGCAACGGTGGACTATACGGCTTTGCAGAAACTGGCTGAAGTCTTCGATGTGATGGTGGAAGACTTGGTTGAGGTTTTGGAACGGTAAACTGATTTGTCAAGTGCAAGATGGGTCTAATTCGATTGCGGGTTCGAGAATTTGCTCAAGAGAAGGGTTGGACGTTGAAAGAAGTTTCTGAGCGATCGGGCATTCCTTACAGTACCGTTAGAAGCTATGCTCATTCTCCCAAACTGGCAACGGTAGACTATACGGCTTTAAACAAAATGGCTCGGGTGTTCGATATTGCGATCGAGGATTTGGTTGAGATATTAGAACAGTAAACTAATTTTTAGGTGGCAACCTGGAATTAATTCCGTTGCAAGTTATATAATTTGCTCAAGATAACTGTTCAATCTCCGATTCTTCAACTAAATTGATATTGTTTTATTCAGAATCAACACATTTTCCCTCTTCCCTCTGGGTGCATCTCAATGCAAGCGAATATATCCGTAGGGGCGAAGCATGACCGCAGAAAATAGGAGATGATAACTAATAACTTATATGCGGTCATGCTTCTTCAGGCTTCAAAAACCAGATGCACCCTTCCCTCTCTTTAACCAAAACTTTTTCGGTTAACTATTTAATTTTTAATTTTTCTCTATCTCATTCAGCTTTTGGGCGACTAGCTTCCTGACTTATGTAAATATTTTCTGCAATTGGCATAGCGTCTCTAGTCCATAGAGGTTGCATGATTTTTTATTGCAGACTAGGATAATGCAATAATGCGCGAATAGCTTCCAGTAGCACTTACGCACCATAGCCAGGTGTAAGTCAACGACAGCGGATTGCCCCTTATTTCACCCTATATGTAGGGGCTGTGCCTAAGTCCTGTTCAAGGAGATATTTAATGAATCGTAATAATTGGCGACTACCTGTAACTGGGCTGCGGTTTTTACTTTTTGTGCTGTTGGTGATGGGCATATTTTTTAGAGTTGTCAATATCGATCGCAAATTCTACTGGTTTGATGAAACTTACACTTCCTTGCGAGTGTCTGGCTACTCAGGGAAATCTGTTCAGGAGCAAGTATTCAATGGGCCACCAGTCACTAGCCAAGATTTATTTAAATATCAGAGCATTAATAATAAAAATAACGAAATCGATACTATTAAGGGTTTAGCAGCAGAAGAAGGTCAACTGCCACCACTCTATTTTCTGATAGCGCGATTTTGGGCTAAATTGTTTGGAACTAGCGTTACAGCCATGAGAAGCTTGCCTGCTGTGATTAGTTTACTACAGTTTCCCTGCGCTTATTGGCTCTGCCTGGAATTGTTTGAGTCTCCCATGGTGGGATGGGTAGCAATGGCATTGATATCGGTTTCGCCCATCCACGTGCTGTACGCTCAGGAAGCACGACCCTATTCTTTGTTGACTGTGTTAACTTTACTATCCAGTGCGGTTTTGCTGCGGGCTATGCGACTTAAAACTAACCTGCAATGGGGAATTTATACAGCAATTACAGTAGTCAGCATTTACACTCATCTTTATGGTTTACTTGTTTTGATAGCACATGGAATCTATCTACTTATAATTGAAAAAGTGAGATTGAGTAAAACCACTTTTTCTTATGCTATCGCCTTTGCAGTCACGCTAATTGCAGGTTTTATTTGGTATTTAACCATCATTTATTGCCGACCTCTGCACGCTAATCCAAGCCTGCTGCAACCAGAACCTAAAATAGCGTTGACATCTTTAATGGCAAGGTGGATCGGGAATAGTAGCAGGATTTTTTTTGATATAAATATTGATGCGATGAGCTCATTCAAAAAGATGCTGCCTGCGATTCCTGTGATTGTATTTTTATTAATTTTAGTGGGATATTCGATTTATTTTATCTGCCGCCACACTTCCCAACCGATTTACGCTTTCATCTTGGCTTTGATTGTTTTTACATCCGTGCCTCTGATGATGGGAGATTTAATTTTAGGTGGACGGCGGCTCTCAGGCTACGCTCGATATCTAATTCCTACTTATCTGGGTTTGCAGTTGGCTGTGGCTTATTTGCTGACAACGAAAATTACTTCTTCTACTGTTAATACCTGGCGGCAGAAGTTTTGGCAGTTGGTTGCAATAGGAGTGTTTTCGGCTGGAGTCCTGTCTTGCACCCTGAGTTCTCAAGCAGAAGTTTGGTGGAATAAAGGTCTGGATCAAGGCAAATTCACTATTCCTATAGCGCGCATCGTAAATCAAGCTAATTCTCCGCTGTTGATTACTGATACTGCGATCGGTGAACTCATTCCTTTGAGCCGTCGGCTCGATCCGAAAGTGAAAATTCTGTGGGGAGATCGACTTAAGCTTGCTCAGCATCCTAAAAATTACAGCAATTTGTTTGCATTTCTTCCCAGTAAGGAACTCCAAGAGAGGCTTAAAAAAGAATATAAATACAAGTTAAAGCCTGTTTTTCTTAATTCAGAGGTGACTTACGATACGCGGCTTTGGGAACTTATTGATAAGTGAGTGGCTATGGCGCATCTAAGTGCAGTAATCTCAAATGCTGACTTTTTTCATGGGAATTCTCAGGGTATGGCAACTGTAGATTATACGGCTTTGGACAAGATGGCTCGTGGGTTTGAATTTGCGATCGACAATTTAGTCGAAATTCTGGAACAGTAAACTAATTTGTCGATCGCACATTTTGCACTTATTTCAACAGTCCGTCGGGGGTTTAAACCCCCACCGGAATCTGGCAACAAATGCAAGATATCAGTTCGATCGCATTAAACTTCGATCGGCAATTGCATCGGAATTGGCACGCTGTTTTCATCTAACACAGACACCGCATTCACGAAAACAATTGTATGCGGGACTGCGGGCATTAAGCGGCGCAGTGCGTTTAGGTAAGATTCGGCATCGCGGCGACGGGCGAAGCGGGCGACTGTTAACCGCTGACACTTGGGGAGGTGGCGAATTAGATGCCAAGGTTGAAGTCGATCGCGATATGTCGGTTGTTTTGGTATCATAGGAGTATCCTTCCCACTTTTGTGGGTGGTGAATGAAAGGCGATCGCTCTTGATTTATCAGGTCTGAGGGCGATCGCTATTGACTGTATATTCATACAATTACGACTACTCGTAATTGTCAAGGGCCAAATGGGACGAATTAGACTGCGAGTTCGAGAACTTGCTCAAGAAAGGGGTTGGACTCTCAGGGAAGTCTCCAACAGAACAGGCATTCCATATACTACGATCGCCACCTATGCCAGTTCTCCGGGTATGGCAACTGTAGACTACACGGCATTGGACAAATTAGTCCGTGTATTTGAGATTCCGATCGAGGATTTAGTAGAAATTTTGGAATATTAAACTGATTTATTAGCGGGAAAATGGGGTTAATTCGGTTGCGGGTTCGAGAACTAGCGGAAGAGAAGGGTTGGACGCTTAAAGAGGTTTCTGAGCGATCGGGCATTCCTTACAGTACCGTTAGAAGTTATGCCCATTCTCCCAAGTTGGCAACTGTCGATTATACGGCTTTGAACAAATTGGCCCGTGCGTTCGATATTGCGATCGAAGATTTGGTTGAGATTTTGGAACAATAAACTGATTTGTCAGCGGGAATATGGGAAGAATTAGGCTGCGAGTTCGGGAATTTGCTCAAGAAAAGGGTTGGAATCTGACAGAAGTCTCCAAAAGAACAGGTATTCCCTATAAAAACCCGCTATGGGAAGACCGTAACTTGCAATATAATTCAATCAACAGACTGAACAGAATTTTCTTCCAACCACTTCGCTAACGTATCCTGGGTTTCCCCATCAGATGCTAAGCGTTCCATTATACCCACAACTTCCATCTCAGGAACCTCAAGAGAATATCCATTTACTTCCAGGAAAGTTGCCATCACAGCAAACGCTGTTCTTTTATTTCCGTCAATAAAGGGGTGATTCTTTGTCAAGCCATAGCCATAGGCTGCTGCTAAATCAAACAAAGTCGGTTCACCATAGCCAAATAGATGCCTCGGTCTGGCTAAACTAGCTGAGAGAAGATTGTCATCTCTAATTCCCGGACTACCCCCATGCTGAGCAATTTGATCTGCATGAATGATTGTTGCTATTTCTTCTCCCATCCAAAATGGTTCGCTCATTTAGCAAGTTCCCGCAGCGCATTTTTATACTTTTCGCTGACTTTCCTATAAGCTTTCATTGCTTTATCGATTTGAGGATTGCAGGTAGTGAGTTGAATTCCATCAGGAGTTTCTGTGAGGAAAAGATTATCTCCCTCACCGATTTTGAGTTGTTGCAATACTTCTTCAGGCAGAGTTATGACTAAAGACTCTCCAACTTTTTGAATTTTGACCGCGTACATAGCATTACCTAAAAAGATTACTTACCTAATATAAACTTATTCGATCGCCCTCATTCCCAGAAACCGGGTTTTTTCCAGCATATTCGCCGCAGCGCAAAGACTCAGAAAAAACCCGGTTTCTCTGCCGCAACGCGTAAGTGTCGATCGCACTTAATTCCGCAAATCCTCAAAATCTCCAAAATCCTCAATTCCGGCACGAATTGCCAAAAGTGCGTGAAGCGTAGCTATCCCGCAGGGAATCGACCCTGCCAATCTTGATGAAAACCCGCTACTCGATGCTAAAAATTCTGCGATCGCACTTATCAGAGCCTCAATTTCTTTTTCTAAGTTTTCCTGCAACTTCTGTTCGACTTCTAACTCAATTTGCGATCGAAGTTTTGCCTCAATTTCCCATTCTAATGTTTGGCGTAATCGATCCTCCTGTGCTTTTTCCCGTTGTTGTTGTTTTTCGCGATCGATTTCAACTCTTTTCTTAATTGCTTCCTCAGCGATGCGAATATTTTCTTCAATGGGTAAACCATCTCCAGTCACTAGAGGAGGCATTTCTTGGTATTTCAAACTCGGATGATGAAATAATGCCCGGATAGCTTCCATATCCTCTCGGTGTGTGAGCACATATTTCCTGAGTTCAGGAACGCTCATTTCTTTAAAGTTAGGTTTCATCTAAAAAACTCCAGTTTCCTGATGGGAAGACCATAATTTGCAATTCGTCGCTTACGAAAATGTAAACTTCGCGACTTTCTGGGTCAAAGCGGAATAGTTGAATGTCCTTATAGTAGTTAGAGAACATCTGGCAGACGCGCAGACAGGCTTGGGCTTGTTCGTCAGTGGGATTAATCGATCCTTCCTCAATTGTGGCACAAACTTTAGAATATAATATAACTTACGCATAGGAACTCAGAAACCGGGTTTTTACGAGACTAATTCGCGACAGTGCAAAGACTCGGTAAAAACCCGGTTTCTTTGTCGGAGTGCATAAGTCCATGTGAAATAGTAGGTTACGCAACCTCTTCTAACTCAGGAATATGTTCAGCTTCATAGTTTTCAATTAAGACACTAATAACGTCCATCATCGAAGCAAGGGGATGGCTTTCATCCTCGCCGATTCGATCGATTAGACTATCTAGAAGCTCGACTAAATGCTCGTATTCTTCTTCCGTGCAAGGGACAAAAACCGTTTTAGCAATAGATGACCAAGCAGCAATTGTTCGATCGATATCAAGATTTTGCATCATTCTTTCCACCTCTCTTCATCATATTCTGCATGAGTTAAACAGCCCGAATGTAGACTTTGTTCCGATTGTAATGAATAGCAGCAATGAGTCGAACTTTATTTCCTCCTAGGTTGAATACAGTTAATTTCCCTACTCGATCGGCAGACGGAAATAGTTCGCGGAGTTCAACGAAGGTCGCAAATTCATTTTGTTTGACAAGTTTGTACCACTGAACCAAGGCATTTTGTGTATCTGGATGAAGTTTAGCAAACTCATTAAGCCGTTTGCGGGTAATTACGTGCATATTAATTTGCTCATGCCTCCTCCTCTTTAATTCTTGGCGTTTTACTCAGCATGACATATACGCTTTGTGTAATTCCAGTTTATCAAATTCCAGAAAAAAAGGGAGAAATTCTCACTCTCCCCTTCTCCCCGCGCCGGATACGGCATTGCCGTTTCCCTACCTCATCTCATATCCAAACAAATTCGGATCGACCTCACCCAAATTCAAATCGGCCAAACCATACTCAGCCCAACGCCGCTGAACCATCGCCGCCATATCCGGATCGGATTCCAAAGGTTTACCCCATTCGTGCTCGGTTTCTGGCGGCATCTTCGTAGTAGCATCAATCCCCATTCTGCCTCCCAAACCAAGCTTTTCACTGGCAAAATCTAAGGTATCAAACGGCGTATTTGGCAAAATAAATACGTCTCGAACTGGATCGACTTTAGAACTAATTGCCCATACTACTTGACGCGGGTCGCGAATGTTGATACTTTTATCGACAACAATCACAAACTTGGTGTAAGTAAACTGCGGCAATGCACTCCAAAATGCTAAAGCAGCTCTTCGCGCTTGACCGGGATAAGCTTTATCGATCGAGATAATTGCAGCTTTATAACTCAGGGCTTCCATTGGTAAGAAGAAATCAACAATTTCCGATACTTGCTGCCGCAAAATAGGAGTATAAATGCGATTCAGCGCGATCGCCATCATAGCCTCTTCTTTCGGTGGCCGCCCGCTAAATGTCGTTAAATAAATCGGATCTTTGCGGTGCGTCATGCAGTTAAAGCGAACCAGCGGCGAATCTTCCACACCGCCGTAATAACCCATGTGGTCGCCAAAAGGCCCGTCGGGTAACACTTCCCCCGGTGTAATCGTTCCTTCTAACACGATTTCCGAGTCTGCGGGTACTTCCAAATCTACGGTTTTGCACTTCGCTAAACTTACGCCGGAACCGCCGTAAAGTCCGGCAAATAACCATTCGGATAAATCTACAGGAATCGGTGTTGCTGCTGCGAGGATGATTAAAGGATCGACTCCCAGGGCGATCGCAACTTCCAACTTTTTACCAGCTTGTGCAGCTTTCCGCAAGTGTCGCGCGCCGCCACGGACAGATAACCAGTGTACAGTCATCGTGTTTTTTGACTGCAACTGCAACCGATAAACGCCCACATTCGGCGTGCCGGTTTCGCAATCCTTGGTAATTACCAAACCGAGGGTGATAATTTTGCCCGCATCTCCCGGATAGGGGCGAATCATCGGGATTTTGTTCAAATCGACGCCTTCTCCCTCAAATACCACTTGCTGACAAGCTGGGAAGAAGTCGCGGCCTGGTTTGGCTTTCACTACGTCGAACAGGACTTTGCCGAATTCTATGGCTTGGGAAATCTTTTTCGGCGGTTTGGGCTGTTGTAGCATACCTAATTTTTTGCCGAGTTCTTCAAGTTCGATCGGCTTTTCCATGTTCATCGCCCAGCAAACCCGTTCTTCCGTGCCCAACAGGTTAATGGCGACGGGGAATTCTGCCCCTTTGACGTTCTCAAACAGCAATCCGGGGCCGCCTTTGACTAGCATTTGATTGGAAATTTCGGCAATTTCGAGGTCGGAATCGACTAAAGCGCTGATCCGGCGCAGTTGTCCTCTGTCTTCTAGCAGTTTGAGGAAGCCTCGCAAGTCTCTAGCCATTTTTTTTAAGATTTGTTAACGTTATTTATTTATTATGATGGCCGTCGGGCTGTTTGGGATCGAGTCGCAAATGCGCGGAAAGTACGCACGGTGTCCCCAAACGGTAGCTATCCCGTCAGGAATTGTCCAAAGGTATGTAGTTGCGCTTCAGCGCTCTTTGATATAGAAAAGAGCGCCCAAGCGCAACAACGTACCTCAAAATTAACCCGTATCAGAATGCCAGTTGCGTCCAGGATGGTCGAAATTTCAAATTTTGTGACATTGAACTGCGATCGACACCTAAAGTTAAGAAAATAATAAGGGCGATCGAACAGGGCTCCTCTTTCGATCGCTTCCCTAACGCTACTTACCTAATGTTTTTAACCTAATGTTAACCAGAGATTAAGGAAAGATTATTGTTATTGATTCCATTCCTTAATCATAAAAAGCTTAATCTAATCTTAACCATAATTTAAAACAAGCTTATTACTTTAGCTGTTTTTACTGGGAAATTCAGTCTATCCTAGGTCATAGATTTGCAAAGTCTGCTATCTAATTATTTAAGGACGAGGAGTTATGGTTTTCTTCACTAAAGGCTGGCGGCGTGGCTTTATCGTTACCCTAGCAGTAGCAACATTTTCGCTAAGTTTGATTACTTCTGCTGTAGCTGCGGTAACATTAAACGGTTCGGGAGCAACTTTCCCTAAACCTTTGTACGATCGGTATGCCTCTAATCATTAATTTATTGGACAAGACTGGACAATGCGTACATGGCGATCCATAATACTAATATGGCAAAGTACGTGAAACCAAA
>NZ_JAEQCE010000126.1:0-17148 GCF_020738665.1 Microcoleus sp. PH2017_08_TRC_O_A | reverse complement strand
TGCTTCTTCTGCCAGCCATTCCGATAACCAGTTCAAGAATGTTTTTAAACAAACACCATTGAGATAAGCATTGTAGCGCGAAATCGGATTAGAATGATGCTGAGCTTTGCGCCATGGAATTTCTAGGTCAGCTTCGTCAATTGTCAACTGCAAGCGGTAAGAATTATGAAAGTTGAAAGGCTGTAATTGGTTGGGTTGAAACATTGTTTTATTCTCCTTTTTTAGATGCAGTTAAAGTTTGCAAGCATTGTTGAACGATCGGATCGATGTTTTTAGAAGTATCTTCGCCCTCTAGAGGTAGATTCAGAGTCCGACTAGCAGCTAAAATTTGATCGTGATAAAACTTCGCTAGCCACTGCCCGACACACTTCTTCTGCCAAGCATTCAGCACCTTTATCAATTTTGCTTGTAATTTATGCTGAGCTTGAGAGATGGCGGCATCTACCTCTAACAAATTAATGCCAAGCCGATCGGCAATGTTCTCTTCTGCTACTTGTTGACCGTATCGGAGGCGCAAAATTTCTTGCTCTTTAGAGTCAAGTTCTCTAATTGCTCGATCCAAGGCTTTTTGAATTAATTCTGAGTGCAGGGTAGCGCTGCAATTTCTCTCTAGCCACGTAACTACCTGCTGGGGAACCCATCGTTCGGGGGCGGATACTTTTACTAGAGCTTCTAACAGTTTTAGCTCAATAGTAGTGAGGCGTCTGGAAATAGAGGACTGATTCAGTTTTAATTTAAGTTCTAGTTGCTTTTGCTTGAATCCAAAACCGTAATAAAATAAAAGAATTTTGTGCTGATCGGGTTTTAAATTTGCTATGTGTTCGTCAAAAGCAGAGTCAATCATGTTACTCAATTCGCTTACTTTTGCAGGGGAATTTTTTACTTCGTCTGTATTTGAGTTTCCCATCTCTAACTTATAAAACAATTCCTCAGTATCTTGTTCCTGAAGCACTCCTAAGGATAGTGGAAAATTGATGAAATTGGGATAATTTTGTAACGCATTAATGCAGATTTTCATCCAAGCTTGCATTTGCTTTCCGCTAATGTTTGCACCCGCCGAGACTTCATACGGCGCTGAGGACAGGGACTTTTCTGCATTGTAACACTCTGCTGCTTCCTGAAAGTCTTCGCTGTCAGCCTCCAGCCATTTTTGCCCTCTTTGACGAATTGCGGGATTATTAACCTTATTAAAGCAATAAACTTTTTTAAAGTATTTGCGCGCAAATATAAATTGAGAAAGGTAAGGTTCTCGATAGGCATTTTGGAGGGCTTCACGAAGCTCTAGATCGCTTTTTTTATCTAGCAGTCGCCAGGGCGAGAACTTACCGATATCTGATTCCGAGTTGATAACTCTTATCAAAGTTTGCTGGATATATGTATCTAAAGAAGCCTGACGGTCAGTATTGTAAGACCTTAACAACTTCAAAAGATTGTCATAATTGTAAATAGAAACGCGAGCGTAGCAAAGATAATCTTCCCAAGAGCAATTACTGGACTGCGCTCGTACTCTGTTAGCTGCGTAGTAGCAGTGTTTTTCAAAATAACTAGCCAAATGTTTTAAAGCTAGCATTTTCCTATTTTCTGGTTCCCATTCTCGGGCGATATGCGAAGGCACACCAATCGCTATCTGCTTCCAAAATTCGGCTATACGTTGACTTCCATCGGGCCGAGCGCACAACTCTGAAAGCACCTGATTTCGTTCTTTGTACAACTCAAAGTTGCGCTTTAGTTCAGCATAAATTTGCCAAGAAAGAGCAGGACGACCGCTGCCGCTTGTCAGCATGAGATAGGTAAAAAAATTCTCGGCGTTATCTCGACGTTCAGGAAGTCTGGGAATACTTTCCTGGTTGAAAGGGTTGGGCATCTTAGCCGATTCTCCAATAATAATATAAGGAAAAATTGATGCGGGATTTTTGAGTTGAAACTTGACTGGCCTTGTTCGGGGCGATGCCTCAGCCTAGGCAGCTACGCCATCGCAGGTCGTTCGCCGGTGCGATGTCGGGGATGTTGCTGGGTGGCTCTTGAGTAACGGCGCGATCGATTTCAGCATACAGGCTGTGAAAGAACTTTGAAAGTGTACTACTAACTTATTGGCACCGCCAGCCGAGAATTATGCAGGTGGCTGTGAGTTGGGGAGGCAGTATTGTTTCCGAACAAGCGGCTAGAGCATCAGTCCAGCAGAACTTGCAGTATTGGGTTTAAACTCGTTTTTCGTCGATCGCCGAACGTTGAAACAACTTTTTTCTTTGAGAATTATTTTACTGGACTGGCGTTTGAGCAGCGTATCATACCAAATCCGAGGAGCGTACCCCCAGAACGATCGCCGAAAAGTAGGGTGCGTCGCGAGCTTACTCCCTTCCTGGTAGAAGATTATGTACTTCTTCCTGATTCTTCCTCGTCCTACCCTACCCTTCATGAATCGCCCGGATTTGGTATCGATTGCTTGCCCTCGTGCTGAGCGTGAAAGTGTGGTTTGTATCTAAGAGCTTTTGAGACATAACTGCTTGAATTGAAGCAGCAGCAGGCAAGCTTCTGGCCACATTCCTCCAAAAATGAGACACTAGACCTCACAGGCAGTTCCAGAATAGCCTCGATCGCTTTTGTTATTGCATTGTCCGACAAGCGACTGCGATCGCCCTTCGGTTCAGGAGCGCGATCGTCTCTAGCCGTCAGCTAGCTCGATCGCTCTTGCTTATTCAATTGAACGACTATCGAGCAATTTGCAGAAATTTGCAGACATAATTTTGAACATTTTAGCTAAAAAATAGCCTCAACTTCAGAGATAAACTTCCGCCGATTGTCTAAGATGTTGACAACTACGAAAATTGCCGATCGCACAAATTTATTTGCATATTTTTGAACTATGGCATTTCTTTTCTGTAGATTACTATCTGGCATTGCCCTATTCTGGAAACACAAATGTCAGGACATGAAATCTCAAACTGTATGGAGATAAGGGATGAAAGACACTTTGGACATAAAAGTCCGCAGAGGTGAGGTATCAGATGGAGAAATCCTGTGCTACTTGATTAACGCTTTAGCAGATAATCAAGCATTGCCAAGGCCTGATCCTGAAGCACGTCTTCGCCTGAAATTTCAGGCTTTTGACCCCTCCGCATCTTTTAATACGTGGTTAGCGGAAGTTGATGGTAAACCAGTTGGTTATGCTGTAACATTCTACACCTATTCCACTTTTTTAGCCTTACCATCCTTACATTTAGAAGATATTTTTGTGTTGCCGGAGTATCGCTTACTTGGAGTAGGAAAAGCGCTGTTTGCTCATTGCGCCAAGATAGCGCTGGAACGGAACTGCGGTCGAATCGAGTGGCTAGTATTGCACTCGAACACGCCAGCTAGGGCGTCGGTTCAGTATTAGGAGTTGACAAAAAAAGGACTTTATGAAATTAGCCAGTGCATGAGTTCGACTCTATGCCTGGTGTAATTGGCCGAACCTTATCCATTCGAGCAATGACATGAAGATTATGGACAACAGCGACTCGCCGTAGATCGAAGAGATTTTTCCGCAGTCCAATATAGCGAGCACGGTTCCCCTGCCAATGCCCAATATGAGCCAGAGAGTGTTCAACTGTAGTACGTTTTCTTAAGTCTATTCGACCAATAGCAGTGGATTGACGCGCTCGCAACTCTTGCATTAAGGCTTCATCAGGATGAATTGATACAGTCCGTCCTCTTTTACTATTCGTGCAACCAGCTCTGTGAGGACAAATTGCACATTCATTCTGAGGAAAATGAACAATCTTTCCGGGTTCAAATGGGATACTTACCTGATTGGGACAGCTAATTAAATGCGTATCCCAGTCAAGAAAAAAAGAATTTTTATCAAACCGTCCAGAATTTTTGACCGGCCACGCCTTGCAAAATATCTGTAATTTATCATCCCGTTGTGTCACCCAATGACTGGATAAATAAGCCCGATCAATATGTAACTCAGCTAGGTGAATATTTTGAAATTTTAAGTCACGTTCTAGGTCAATTGTAGCAGCAGATTCTGGAGTATTGGCGCGTGTCAACGCCACCGCACAAACTACACCACTCTCTAAATCTTTGAGGATGTGGCGTTTATATCCATCTATTTTCTTAGACTTGCTTTTCCGTCCATGTCGCATATCTGGGTCTTCAATAGAAATGCGACGGTATGAGGCTACTCCTTTGCTTAAACTCGGAACGCCTTGTGAGTCGAAAGTTACATTTTGGGATTTAATCACTCGGGCAACATCCAGAGTCTCTTGGACTACTTCAAATTCATCACTATCAGACTGGCTTTGCATCCATTCTTCCACTGAATCTAAGCTACTTAGGATAATTAAGAGTGCATTTTGACGTTCTCCTGGGTCATCCCAGTTTAAGTTATGTGGCTGTTTTTAAGCTGGAACTATTAAGGATGGGTGCACCTGCTTCCAGGGCAATTTCTGCTGGCTCCCGCCCCTGCACAGCAGCTATCATACTCACCGCCTTACGTAAAGCATGACCCAAGAGATTATATGTATCTTCGACTTTACCGGCTCCCCATAACGGGGAAGAATCTAAAGCCGCTTTGAGTTGACATGAGCCAAATCCACCTTTTTGTTTGGCAATTTCTACGGTGCGGTCAATTAAACGTTGGTCTAGTTCTTTTTTAATTAAGCGATTTCTGAATCTCACCAAAGTGGCTTTGCTAAAAGGGGGAGTTTCACAATTGAGACAATCGAGAACTAACTGCCAACGTTGATCCATGAGCATTTCTTCAATTACTTCATCATCAGAAATGCCTAAGTAGGCTTGCAAAATAATTGCCAGAGCAATTTGTGCAGGAGGAACTGGACCCTGACCTACTGTGCTGTCTTTAAAGATTGTAGCAAGTTCTTGTTGAAACTCATCATTAAATATGAATGAACGGTTCAGTCGAAGAAACGTGAATAACTTGGCTCGTTTAATCCGTTTGATAATCAACGCTTCTGTTGCTGAGAGTTCAATTGGAGGATGCCATAAGTGAGGGCGCATAAGGTTTCTTACTTCTTTCTGATTGTGAGAATTTAACAGGCTTTTCAATTCACATATCATTTCCAGTTTTTTTTGTCAACTCCTAATACTGAACCGACGCCCTAGGTATCCGAAACCTTTTATTGGCATGAGTGACATTACCACTCTATGCTGGAATCTTTGGCAAAAGGCTAACATCCCGACCATTTATGGTCTAAATTTGCGCCATTTTGCTGAAGATACACAGCTATCCGAGTTTGGGCAATTTCAAAAAACACTAGCAAGTTCCCAGGAGTTTTCCGGGTTCACGCGAAAGCCAATCCAAGAATTCCAAGTTTACCGTTCAGGACGTATGTCTGGACTTTTAGTAGGAGGTAATTTAGCTGTGATGTGCTGGCTATTAGGTACGGCTTTTGCTCCTGAAATTCCCAACGGAGCAATTTTGTTTTTAGAAGACGACATTGAAACCAACGGCTACTATTGGCAAATGTATTTAACCCATCTCAAGCAAGCTGGTGTATTTGAAAAAATCAGCGGTTTAGTTTTTGGTCAAGTGGATAAGGGTACTGTATTTCAGCCGAAATCGTCCTTTAAAGAGATTTTAGACATTGTTATAGAATCCATTTGATATCTTTTTAGCGATCGCGTAGAATCAAGGCAGAGTAGGTAAATTCAAGTAAATTGGGGCGCAAAATGGGGTATTCAAGCGATTTGACAGACTCATAGTGGGAAATTATCGAGCCATTATTACCCCAAAAAAAGAAAACTAGACCTCTGGTGTGGACAAAGCGACAAATCTTGAATGCCATATTTTATCAGCTCAAAAACGGTTGTAATTGGGCTGACTTGCCCAGAGATCTACCACCATATTCAACTGTTTTCTGGCACTATCAGAATTTGTGCGAAGAGGGTGCTATCGATCAAATTATGACCAAATTACATCAGAAAGCACGCGAACAAGTCAAAAAAAACCAGAGTGGACAACCCTGATCATGATTGACTCTCAAGCGGTGAAAAACACGCTTTTATGCCAGTATTGAGTCGAAAGGGTTTTGTTTTTACAAATGCACAAATGGCATCAAAAGACATCTAGCAGTGGACATATTAGGCTTCCCCTTCTTTACTCACTGCAAATACGGCTAGCGTATCTGACGACCAAGGTTTGATTGAAATGCTCACACTTGACACTCCCCAGCCTAAAGGCGTGGGGATTCTTTAATCTACGAGCCAACTTGCTTAGACAGGATTTCTCCAGCCAAAGTAGAGGTCGATTCTCCCAAAGCGTTGCTTGCGTCAAGCGCAAAGGTTCCGGTATGCCCTACCGTACCCAATCCTCGACTCAGGATATTTCTAGCTGCGTTAAAATCTCTATCCATTACACAACCGCACTTACAAAGATGAGTTCTAGTGGATAGTGTCTTCTTGACAATTGCACCGCAACTAGAGCATTCTTGGCTAGTATACTGCGGATTTACCGCCACCGTTACTTTCTCAAATACTTTAGCAAAGTATTCAATGCAGACCCGAAACTGATACCAAGATGCGTCATTAATAGACTTAGCCAGACAATGATTTTTTACCATATTTTTAATCCTCAAGTCTTCGTAAGCTATCAAGTCGTTAGACTGAACTACGCACCTTGCAAGTTTGATTGCATGGTCTCTGCGTTGCCTACTTATTTTGAGGTGGCGTTTCCCTAAAATCTGTCTAGCTTTGCCTCTATTTTTTGAACCCTTAACTTTTCTAGAAACACGACGACCAGAACGTTTGAGAACTTTCTCACTTTTTCGGAGGAATTTAGGATTTTCAACCATTACACCGTTTGAATCGGTGTAATATTCCTTCAAACCAACGTCTAATCCGATGGTATTTCCAGAAGGCTCTGTGTTTTCCTTTCGATCGACATCGACACAGAATTGGACATACACGCCGTCTGCACGTTTTACCAATCTTACCCGTTTGATTTGGGTGATTTGATAGAAATGCAAATCCCGTGTTCCCTTTAATTTGAGTTTACCAATCCCTTTTTTGTCGGTAAATTTGATTGACTTCCTGTCATCCGCAAGTTTCCATCCAGTTGATTTATAGTCAACTGAGCGACAGTTTTTCTGAAATTGGGGATACCCTTTTTTCCCGACCAGACCTTTTTTACAGTTGTCATAGAATCGGGAGATAGCAGACCAGGCTCTTTCGGCACTAGCTTGTCTAGCTTGAGAGTTAAGTTCGTCGGCAAACGGGAAATTTTTAGCCAGCACGGCACAATATTTGTTTAAGTCGTACTTATCTATTTTTCTATTGTCCATCCAATAGCGCAAACAGCTATTGCGGACAAATTGTGCTGTACGAATCGCTTCATCTACTGCTGCAATCTGACTGGATTTTCCGTAAGCTTTGAACTCAAAAACTAGCATGGCTTTGCCTCCTACCTTATGCTAGATCTTTCAGCACAAAATGGGCTGGTATTGTAACAAAGGTTTACAACTAAAGCCGTCCTAAAAGGACGGGGTTTTAAACCCAATTTCCTGATAACATTGATTACTTCAAATCTAAACCTTCCGATTTGCCGATATAGGACCATCTTGTTAGACAACGGCTATCACCCTGACAAGCTGACTCAAGCACTGTCAGCGATTTACCCTGAAATTATGACTAAGATTCAATTTGAACTGTCTGCCAAACCATCAAAAGCCGAAAAAGAAGCTTTCATGGCAATCTGGATTTGTGCCTGTTGTGGCTAGATGGGTCATCGAAAGATCAAATGGTTGGGTGGAAAGGTGTAAAAGCTTAGTCAAAAATTTTGACCGTACACTTAAACGTTCTAATGCCAAGCTTAAACTGTGTTTTATTAGGCTGATGATTAAAAGATTAGCTGCGACACCTGTCACCTAAAGATCTCAAATTGGTTCTATATAACCACTGAAACTAAGAGGGCCCAAGCCCAACAACGTCCGCGAATCTTTCGCTAGATCCGCTATATACAACTAAGTGTCCTCCAAATTGCCATGTCCTCCGATGGTAGAGAAAGGCTATTGCTGTGTCCTCCAAATTGCGATATCCTCGATTGCTTGAGATTTTCTACCATCAAAAAAGGTTGACTGTATTCCTACAGCCAACCCCGCGCTCATTTAATTGTTATGCGTTTGCTTAAACAGCAAAACTATCTGGCAATATTCGGGAACGTATAGCCAACACCTAGTAACAATCCCACGTCAGTTCCGTCGAGAAAACCAATATTCAGTCCTGCTGTGGCTGTAAAATTGCTCGACAGTGGCACATCTATACCTCCCGAAATCAGGAAGCCAAAATTACCGTCATCGCCGGTAGAAAATGCTACGCCAGCACCTAAATAAGGAGCAGCGGTAATCACAAAATCATCGCTGACTTCGACGGCCTCTCGGGATACAAAATCGTAGGTGACTGGAACTAGAACAGTTAGATTGTCGCGGAACAAAACACTCGGTCTCACCGAGAAATTGTTCGTCAAACCAATTTTGCTAAGAATCGCAAAAGAAGTGTCGCCTAGGGCTGAATCTCCGCCAAAACCGATGTTACCGCCAATACCAATGTAGCTGGGCCCTGAACGGGTAGCTCTGCCCGGTTTGACGGTTGTACCGCCCGGTTGAGCCAATATCTGAGGTTTGTCTGAGGCTGTTGCGGGATTCTGGGCAACTTTCGGTTGGTTCGTCAGGGCTGAGGCGGAAGTGCTGACAGGGTTGCTCAACACTTCTTGTGTTGTTTTGACTTCTTTTTCTTCCTTGGATGCTGTCAGTTCTGAATTAGGTCGATCGGCCACAATCTGGGATTTTTGCTGAATTTCAACGCTATTCTCAGCAATTTTCGCTGTTTCTGCCGATTTTTCGGTTTCAGCAGCAATGGATGTAGGTGTATTTTGCTCAGTTGCTGGGACAGCAATTTCCGATGTTGCTGCTGTGGATTCTGCCGGTGCTGCCGCAGATGCTTCCGAGTTGACTGCCGGTGCGGAGGCTGCTGGCTCTGCTGCTGGTGTTAGTTCGATCGAACTGATAGAATCAATTTTTGTATTGCTAGCTGTTATTTCGGCATCAGCTTTCACTGCTGAAGTTGCCGCCCGCGAGGAAATTTGGTCAATATTTTGAGTTGCCGCATTTGCGGTTGTAGCGATATCGGGCAAGTTGCCGGTTTCAGCTTTCGCTGACATGGTAGTGCAACAAACTGCTAAAGCTGCAAGATTTATTAACGCAAAAGTAGACTTGGAAAATAGACTATTCATCAGAAAAATGGGTTTGAAACCCCGTCCTTTTAGGACGGCTTTACATTTTAGTTTTAGGTTGGTGTTAGGGGTGGAATTACCGACCCCTAATCTATCTACCGCCGGGCGAACTACTAAATGCCGGGTGCTTTTGCCTCGAACACTTTCGCGCCTGACAATTACCGACTGACATTGTTTGTTCGCGATCGCATAACAAGTGGCGATAAGCCCATGTGTATATTTCCCTTCGCTACTGACTATCACAGAGGTTACAGATTAGGGAGGCGTCCAGTAACGTATGAATGGTGTACCACCACCAGATAGTTCAGTTTGGGTTTTTAGCCCGTAAGCTAGACACTGTTTTAGTCCTGAATCAAGAAGGTGGTAAACCTTCCTCTTTCAAGCCCCATGCCTTGATAGCTGGGGTTAGTGACAAGACACTCCTCATTGAATGGTGTGTTAAAAGTTTGACACTCCCTGGCGTGAACGCGCGGGGATTCTTGGTTCACAGACATACCTTAAAATTGTCCATCCTTTCGGCAATACTTAAACCAAAAACCCGTTCGATAGAACCTGTGTTTTGAGCCTAAGAAAGAGCAATCCCAGAGGGCTTATCTCCCCAAGCGAAGCGAGAGTCTCCTCTCTTCCGTGTGCCCCACGGTACGTTTAATCTTCAAGATTTTAGTTTTCTGGTCTGGGTTACGTTAGTTACCCTAGCTATGTTTTTCGTGGTGTTCGCCACCCACTAACTATTATTATTTCCCGACCAGTCGTTTGAGCTTGGTGTCTCATGTGTATCGGCGGTTATTCTACCTGTAGTATTACTCTACTATACCATCTTGAACAAGAAATTTAGATAATTAAATCCGTGCTAAAAGGACGGGGCTTTAGACCCAACTTTCTGGTAAGTGTTTGAGGGCTCTAGTCGAGACCTTTGCTGAAAAATGACACAAATATGAGTTGTGTTGTTCCTAGATTGGCACTTAACCCTCTTAGAGTCAACTCTCTCTGCTGATTAGATTCAAGAACCGAAGGCTAGTCGATCGACTAATTTTAATTTACAGTTCGACGATCTAAAAATCAATCCTAGGGGAGAGTTCACTCTTGATGGTGCTTATACCACTTTTGCTCAAAAAAAGCAACTGCAAACAACCTCGAAACCACGAGCTTCATCAGTCAGTCAGTCGATTTTAGATTTTAGATTTTAGATTTTAGATTTACTTGCAGCTTCTTGAATCACCGGAGCTGGAAGTCGATCGCGCGCGCAGAGCATTCTACAATGCTGTACATGAGGGCGCTGCACCCGCCCGCCACCACAGTGGAAAAATCCGGCTGCGTGAGGGCGCACCGGCTCGAAACGAATATCCAGCAAGGTTTGACAACTGTTTACTGTTTAGGGAATTCGGGGGTCTAAATTGGGGCAGTTGGGCGAGGGCGATCGGCTCCTGCACAGTCCCGGACAAGTCATGTAGAATATCATTGATCCTACAAACAGTCGTAGCTCGATCGTGTCAAAATTATTAGATATTATTCATTATTGTGGAAAATTCAATGTCTTAGTAAAGTTTAGCCTTCGCGATCGCTCAGTATCTGACGACCTAACAGCACGCAACTAAACAAGTAAAAAATAAAAAGTATCTGTTCTCAACCTGACTTTATGAGCAAAGTTCTAGTTATATTAGGCGAATTGAGCGATCGCGACATCGATTGGATGCTCGCCAACGGCAGCCGCACCACAGTCCCCCCCGGCACCACTCTCATCGTCGAAGGTCAACCCTTAGACGCACTGTACATAGTTCTGGATGGAACTTTGAGCGTTGCTGTATCATCTTTGGGCGACAAAGAAATTGGAAAAATCATCTGCGGCGAAGTGTTGGGCGAAATGTCTTTTGTAGACGGGAGGCTTCCTTCTGCTAGCGTCACGGCAATTGATGAATGCCTCATCCTGTCAATTCCGAGGCGGCTGCTAACTGAAAAACTAGAGCAAGACGTGCTGTTTTCCCTGCGATTTTATCGGGCGATTACTAAATTTCTGTCGTCGAGACTGCGGGGTACAGTCAAACGCTTCGGCGAAGATACTGATTATTTAATATATCAAGACCCCCACGACGATCGCGCGATCGGGCAAAATGTCGAAAATCCTGATTTGGCTCAATCTAGATTTGAATGGCTGTTGCAGCGTTTGAAGGAGACTTGAAGTCAGTTGACAGTTGACAGTTGACAGTTGACAGTTAACAGTTGACAGTTGACAGTTGACAGTTGACAGTCAGCAGTCATTAGTCATTAGTTAGTTGCTACAAATTCTCTTCGGATCGATGCCCGATGCCCGATGCCCGATGCCCGATGCCCAATTCCCCAATTAAAAAACATATTTTTCGGCAACGCGCCAATAGCGGGAAAAACGCTTCAAATCAATGTAGCCATCGTAGCGGACAAAAGGTTCGGGTGGCAAAACTTCTACTGGAAACTCCCTCCTAATTTCCCGGCAAATATCCTCAAACCGAGGGCTGGGACTTTCCGCTGTAACGATTTGATTCGCACCGGATTCTTTAGCAAAAGCGATAACTTCGGCAGCGACATCGCCGCGCCGAATAACTACCGGCAACTCTAGTAAACATTCATAAATAAACACCATTCGCTTGAGACTTAACTGCCATTCATCGATCAGTGCATCGTCCCAAACCCAGATTGCTTGTGCTTCTGGGTGAGCTTGGAAAGCTGGGCCTTGTGGACTCAAGCAGTCGCCGTGCAGGGGAATTGGGAATTGGGAATTGGGAATTGGGAATTGGGAATTGGGAATTGGGAATTGGGAATTGGGAATTGGGAATTGGGAATTGGGAATTGGGAATGTAAAAAAGTTGAATTATTTTTATTACTTCTTCCCTCTTCCTAATGTCAACTGTCAACTGTCAACTGTCAACTGTCAACTGACTTAATTTTTCCTTTTTTTCTGAGGGCGTTGCCAACTTTGAGAACCGCCCGTGCGATCGACCTTTTCGCCATTGGGAAACAACTTGCTCTCCAAATATTCGTAAGTTCCCTCAAAATCGCATTGTCCGTACAGAGGACAATCGCGACAATAAACTGACTTAGTGTAACGTTCCAGATTTTCCCGATTAAAAAAATAAGCCTTGTGACTAAAAGTGCTCGCTACCCACTGCCAAGAAAGATTGTTGCTTGCCGGATCTCCATCTAGCAAATGTTGCAAAAACCAGCGAGCTCCAGCTTGCCAGCGCACGCGGCGCCAGTGTACCAAATAACTAGCCATCCACATCCGCTGGTGGTTGTGCAAATAACCAGTTTCCCGCAACTCGCGGCTGAAGCTGTCGATGCACACTAAACCAGTCGTGCCCTCGACGACATCCTGCGGCAGAGTTTCGCTGTAATCTTTGCTAGTGTAACCAGTTTTGTATGGTTCCCGGTCTTCCCAAATCTTTTTGCCCAATTCGGCGTACAGCCGCTGCCAATAATCCCGCCAACCCAACTCGTTGACAAGTTTCACGGCATCTTCTGAATGCTGCACCTTGGCTAGTACGGCATCTCGGACTTCGGCAAGACTCAAAACGCCGTAGCGCAAATAGGGCGACAATCGCGTTACTGCACCGTTGAGAAAGTTACGGGTTGAGGAGTATTTGCTGGGATCGACTTGTTGCAGCAATGTCTCGGCTGCTTGGCGCCCGCCTGTGGTTGGGGGTACGTTGCTATCCCGGGCGGTGGTTTGGGGGAATTGTTCGCGCACGTAGGCTATTAATTCGTCGCGGCTGGCAAATTCCCGCTTCATGTCCTGACTCATGGTTTTTTGTTAAGCGCCTGCTATGGTTTTTTAACTTTTGAGGGGGTTTGGGGGAGCGATAAGTCCCACGCTGTACCCGTTGGGTCAGCGTTGGGATACATGGACTCCCCCAAGCAAATTTTATCCGGTCAATCCCGGTAAAATTTGCCAGCTAGATGGACTAATTTTATCAAGAATGTATATAATGCTAAAGAGAGGTAAAAACAATGCAGCATCAAGCCGTCAAAGTCAGACTGTATCCGACAACTGAACAACAAGAGATACTATCTCAGCACTTTGGATGCTCTCGCTGGTGGTGGAATCATGCACTCAACTTGTGCATTGAAACCTACAAAGCCACGGGTAAAGGCTTGACTCAAATTGCGTTGAACAAACTCCTACCAAATCTCAAAAAACAAGAAGAAACACAATGGTTGTCGGAGTGTTACTCTCAAGTTTTGCAAGCGACTACGCTCAAATTGGTAACTGCTTACAAGAACTTTTTTGAGTCGAGAGCTAAATACCCTAGATTCAAAGCCAAGAAAAATAGGCAATCAATCCAGTATCCGCAGTCAGTCAAAATTGTTGATGGTTTCCTCAAGTTTCCTGGTCGTGTCGGCATTGTTAAAGTCAAGTTACATCGACCGATTGAAGGAATTATCAAAACTGTAACAGTCAGCATGACCCCTTCAGGAAAATACTATGCCTCTGTGCTGACAGAACTCGAAGGAGACAAATTAGTTGCTCACACCGATGGAAAAGTTGCAGGAATTGACTTGGGATTGAAAGATTTTGCTGTTGTCAATGATGGTATCAAGACATCCAAATACCCGAATCCTAAGCATTTAGCAAAACATGAACGCAACCTGAAAAGAAAACAGCAAAAACTAGCCAGAAAGGAGAAAGGAAGCAGGTCGAGAGATCGAGCCAGGAAACTGGTTGCTAGGGTTCACGAACGAATCAGCAATGTCCGTCAAGACTACTTGCATAAGCTATCCAGAAAGCTTGTTGACGACAACCAAGTCATCGTAGTCGAAAACCTTCACGTTAAGGGCATGGTTCGCAACCACAAACTAGCTAAAGCAATTTCTGATGTAGGTTGGGGGATGTTTGTCAATTTCTTGCAGTACAAACTAGACCGTGAAGGTAAAGTGTTGGTAGAGATTGACCGATGGTTTCCTAGCTCGAAACTCTGTTCAAATTGCCACTATCAGGTGAATGAAATGCCATTAGACGTTAGGACATGGACTTGTCCTAGTTGCGGTACTCATCACGATAGGGACGGAAACGCCTCAATAAATATCAGAGCAGAAGGAATCAGAATGCTATCGGTCTTGGGAACCAGGACTGCTGCTGATGGAGGGGATGTGAGTCCGAAGCTGGGACGTAAGTCTAAGCTGACGCAATCCCCAATGAAGTCAGAAGCCCACGCTGTACCGAAGGTCAGCGTTGGGTAGTTCACAGCTATTTGTTTGGGCGTGTGGGGTCGATCGCCATTTTAATCGCCTTTCAATCCTGATACCGTAAAGTTTGGCTCAACAATCGATCGCCGCCCGTTCGCAAAAATTAGCATCAAACTTACTAAACTTAGGTTAGATATCAGAGCAAAATCTCATGGAAACTTTTGAGGCGGACGCTAAACCGATCGCCAACTTAGCTAATCGACAGCAGCAAGGTACAAAACAACTGGACAATAGCACAATTCAAGAGTTCGATCGAGCCATGATGCGCCGCTGCATAGAATTGGCCCGCCGCGCCCTCGGCAAAACCGCACCCAACCCCCTCGTCGGTTCCGTAGTTGTCCGAGACGGTAAGATTGTCGGCGAAGGGTTCCATCCCGGTGCCGGCCAACCTCACGCCGAAGTGTTTGCACTCCGGGAAGCGGGGGAACTTGCCGCCGGAGCGACTGTTTACGTGAACCTGGAACCCTGCAACCACTACGGTCGGACTCCTCCCTGTTCCGAAGCTTTAGTTAAGGCTAAGGTGGCAAAAGTAGTGGCTGGAATGGTCGATCCAAATCCATTGGTAGCTGGCACTGGGCTGGCTCGATTGCGGGATGCTGGCATTGAAGTGGTGGCGGGAGTGGAAGGGGAAGCTTGTCAGAAACTCAACGAGGCTTTCGTACACCGGATTTTGTACCGCCAGCCTTTCGGAATTTTGAAATATGCGATGACTTTAGACGGTAAAATTGCTACTACTACCGGTCACAGCGCTTGGGTGACAGGCGAGGAAGCTCGGAGCGAGGTACATCGGGTGCGTGCCGGCTGCGATGCGGTGATTGTTGGGGGAAATACGGTGCGTCTAGATAATCCGAAACTAACAAGCCACCAGCCTGACAGAAACAATCCCTTGCGGGTGGTGATGAGCCGCTCTCTGGATTTGCCGAAGTCGGCTTGGTTGTGGGAAACCTCCTCGGCGGCTACTTTGGTACTGACTGAGCCTGGGGTTAAGCCGGAATTTCAGGAATTTTTGATTGCCAAAGGGGTGGAAGTTGTGGAGTTGTCACCGCTGACACCGACTAATGTGATGACTTATTTGTACGATCGATCTTTTATGTCTGTACTGTGGGAGTGCGGTGGCACTTTGGCGGCTTCGGCAATTGCTGAAGGTGCAGTGCAGAAAATTATGGCTTTTATTGCTCCTAAAATTGTCGGCGGCCAAGGTGCTCCAACTCCTGTGGGAGATTTGGGCTTTTCAGCAATGACTGATGCTTTGACTTTAGAGCGGGTTTCTTGGCACGCGGTGGGTGCAGATTGTGTGGTGGAAGGCTATTTTAAAATTAAAGATTGAAAGTTAAAAGCGAGTCTTTTTAGTTTTAATTTTTAACTTTATAACTCCTTTTATGACTGAAATTCTGGTTTGGAGTTTGATGGTTGGTAGTCTCGGCTTGGAGGCTGGGATTCTGGGTGTCTTGGTGAGCCGCGAGCAATTGGCTGCGGGGCAAAAATGTGATGAGGAGGAGGAAGTTTTGACTCGGTACGAATCTCAAGAAGATAATTTGACTGCGCCTGAAAATGCGATCGCAAATGGCAATCCAAAATCCGATCGCAATCCTGATGATTTGACAGTTTGGGAGTACAAGATTGTCCGGGCTAGCAGCGATTTATTTCGCAATCCGGCGATTTTTCACAAGCTGTGTCGGGAAGAGGCGGAAGTTGGCTGGGTTTTGCTCGAAAAGCTCGATGACAGGCGGGTGCGGTTCAAACGTCCGATCGCGCTGAGGGATGCCCCGAGGTCTAATTTACCAACGTTTGACCCTTACCGCAGTCATTACGGCCCGATGTCCAATGCGATGACATGGGCAGTGGCGATCGTGTTTTTGAGTGCGATCGTCCTTCCTGCTGTTTTGGGCTATGCTTTGGTGTCGGCTACTCTCAGCAGAAGTCGCTCTAATTGGCCTCCGACACCGATTCAATCCATGCCTTCTCCCGGCGGCCCAACAACTAACAATTGAAACTTTGGGGAATTGAGAATTGGTAATTGGTAATTGGTAATTGGGAAGCTTGTTTTATAGCAAGTCTAAATCATTTGTGAACCAGATTTGTTCAACGAACCGCGAAGGCGCGAAGTTCGCGTTCGGCGAAGCCGTTCCCGAAGGGTAGGAAGATAAGAAAAGAGTGTGTGTTCGCTTGATGGATTTAGGATTGCTATAGGGTGCATCTGGTTTTGGCAAGGGCGAAGCATTTCGGCACATAATTTATCAGTGAGAATCAGAGATTTACTGCCGAAATGCTTCGCCCCTACGAGTATATTTTCAAAAATGAGATGCACCCGGCTAAGGTACGTAGTTGCGCTTCAGCGCTCTTTCCGGCGTTGCTGATTTGATGTAGGAAAATTATTTCCTATGATACTGAAACCTCTGTAAAGACGTAACAATGCTACGTCTCTACATTTCAATTCATACTTAAATTCAGCAATGCGCTCTTTCCTAATATTATAAAGAGCGCTAAAGCGCAACTACGTACCTAATACGTTAATTTGATTTTAATACCAATTTTTCAAAAGAATGCAACAGTATTCTTGTACCCCCCCTGATTCATGGGGGGGCTAGGGGGGTTGAAGAGTGTTCCACAATTTTAGATAATTGGTATAAGTTTGGGGCGGTATTGCTGACGGAGCGGATAGCAATCTCAAAAGGTACGTAGTTGCGATCTTGGCGCTCTTTCCT
>NZ_JAEQCE010000125.1:0-12786 GCF_020738665.1 Microcoleus sp. PH2017_08_TRC_O_A | reverse complement strand
ATTGGGTCGTGGTAAGGTCAAAATGCAGGTAATTGGTGCGCTTATGAGGAAGTTGGTGCATTTGGCTTTTGGGATTTTAAAGTCCCAAAAGCCTTTCGACCCCAATTATTTACTTGCTACCCCTTGACAGATCAAGACAGTATCTACAGCATTGTTGCGAATGGTGCAAGATGTCAGGTTAAACAGACATAATTTCGGTAGGGGCGGGTTCGCCGAGATATTTCCCACTAGGAAACAATCTCAATAAACCCGCCCTCACTCACCCCACCAACTATTATTGTTTGAAATATACCGATGAATGCTAAGCTAAATAAGTATCCATTTTTCTCGCGCAAGTGAGGGGGTGGAGAAGGGACAAGCACTTCCGAGTGCAGCGTGGAGGTTCGTGGAACGACAATGCGGTCAATTGCCGTGCTGCCAACCGCAACTACAACTCTGCGGGCAACTCGAACAGGAACAGGGGTTTTCGTGTAGCGGTAGCTTTGGCTGTCCCTTCCTCCCTGTCTTCCCTGTGAGCACTCTTCACGGTCAGAACTGGCAGATGGGAATTTGTCGGGCGTGCAAGAAGAGTCCAGACTTGTTCCTGTGATGGGGGTGACTTCATCCGAAAATAAAACCAAATCGGGTAGCTTGGTAGGGATTCCGAAGAGTTGCCCGATTTATTAGATAAAACTATAAATGAATTACCAAACTTGTAACGTGTGTCAGGCTAATGATCTGCGAAATAGTTAAGATTTTGCCATAGTATAATACCCTAGTTCATAGGCTAGCACATTGGAATTTATTGGCTGTATAAGAAGAGTTCAGGAATAATTTTCCAACCGATAATGGAGAAGGCGAGATAATGCCAGAAATCAGCCGTTTTTTAGGTATCATCATCACCATGTACTACAAAGACCACCCGCCTCCACATTTTCACGTCCGCTACAATCAACAAAAAGCTATCATTGATATCGCAACTCTTTCGATTTTAGAAGGTAAACTTTCCCCCCGCATCTTAGGTCTAGTTATAGAATGGGCGGCTATTCATCAGACAGAACTAATGCAAAACTGGCAACTAGCTAGAGTTCAATCTCCTTTAGAGCCTATCACACCGTTGGAGTAAAAAATGCTTAAAGATATTATCTCGGTTAAACCGTTAGAATTCTATCAACTACATCTCAAGTTTGAAGACTGTATGGAGGGAGTTGTTGATATCAGTGAACTGATCGAATTCACGGGAATATTTTCCCCCCTACAAGACCTGAGTTACTTTGTTCAAGTCAAAATAAATCCCGATTTGGGAACAGTTTATTGGGAAAATGGAGCAGATTTAGACCCAGATGTTCTCTATTCAATTATTACAAATCAGCCAATCGCTACCTATGAAAAAGAATCTGTTAGTCGATTTTAGATTTTCTCGATAAATAACAATTTTCCTGCCACAACCACGGCTGATTAAAATGATACCATGAATGAATTGCCAATTATTCAAAAAACCTATGATTTAATCAAATGGTATGTTCCAATTTTAAATCGACTGCCTCGCACTCACAAATTTACATTGGGCGATAGAATGATTGGGGGTCTCTATGACATTTTAGAAGGACTCATTGTAGCTCGTTACGCCCAAGAAAAGTTAGCACGATTGGAAATTTTAAACGGAAAAATAGATATTTTACGTCATCAAACCCGACTACTTCGAGAATTTGATTTGATGTCTATAGAGCGTTACGAATATGTGGTAAAATTAGTCAACGACATTGGCAGCGAGTTGGGTGGGTGGATTAAACAGCAAAAAAAGCGGTCATCTTCATGAGGACTTAGGCGCTAAGACCAAAGAAACCGGGTTTTTTGCCTAATCTGCGGACTACAGCGAATAATTTTCGTAAAAAACCGGGTTTCTGTCCAGTCGTGGGTAAGTCATTTCTATGAAAAGATATGAAACGATACGATAATCTGTGGTCTGAAATCATCAGTTTTGAAAACTTCTTAGTCGCATCACAAAAGGCGCAAAAAGGCAAGCGTTTTCGCCATAATGTTTTAGCTTTCAACTACAACTTAGAAGCTGAACTCCTGAAACTGCAAGCTGAATTAGTTAACAAAACCTACACTCCTGGCGGATATCGAACCTTTGAAATTGTCGAGCCCAAGCGACGGATGATTTCTGCTGCACCCTACCGAGACAGAGTTGTGCATCATGCCTTTTGCAATATTATTGTACCGCTGTTCGATCGCACTTTTATTGACGATTCCTACGCCAATCGAGTAGGTTTTGGCACTCACCGGGCTTTGCGTCGCTTCACAGAGTTTGCCCGTTCTAGCCGTTATGTTTTACAATGCGATATTAAGAAATATTTTCCTAGCATCGACCACGAGATTTTAAAAGCCTTGGTACGCCGGAAATTAAAATGTCCCGACACGCTTTGGCTGGTGGATCAAATCATCAACAATAGCAATGCACAGGAACCCGTTATCGAGTATTTTGGTGGAGACGATTTACTAACCCCGGTGAATCGGCGGCGGGGTTTACCGATTGGTAATTTAAGCAGCCAATTTTACGCTAATGTTTACTTAAATGGATTCGATCATTATATCAAAGAACAGCTAAAAGTTAAAAAATATGTCCGTTATGTAGATGATTTTGCCTTGTTCTCAGATGACCGAGAATTTTTAGCGGATGCAAGGCTTGGTGTTGAGGAATATTTAGTCAATTTGAGGTTAAAGATTCATCCGATTAAAAGCCAGTTGTTTGAGACAAAAGAAGGCGCAAATTTTCTGGGCTTCCGCATTTTACCTGACAGAATTCGAGTCAGGACAGAAAACTTGCGGCGAGGAAAGCGACGACTGCGACAAATGCAGGTAGAATATTATGAGGGCAAAATTGATTTGTTAAAAATCACCGAGTCGCTGCAAAGTTGGGCTGCACATTTGAAGTATGGCGACACTTGGGAACTGCGAAAAGAAATATTTGCTTCCCTGGTGTTTGTGAGGGGTGCGAATACGCTAAAATTTAGTCATTGAAGTACATTATAAGGCTGGTTTTGCCACTATAAACTGCTTTTATATAGATATGCTGGCTAAATCTACCTCTATAAGATATTATGGTTTTTTTCGGGCTGTTGTACTTAACTAAAAATCGATGAAAATTGTTTTTTTTGGCACTCCTGACTTTGCTGTTCCTACTTTATCCAGTTTGCTGAGTCATCCAGAATTTGAGGTTGTGGGTGTGGTGACTCAGCCGGATAAGCGCCGGGGAAGGGGGAATAAATTGATGCCTTCACCTGTAAAAGATGTGGCTTTAAATCACAGTCTCCCAGTTTTGCAGCCGCGCCGAATTAAGAAGGATGCGGAAACTATTGCTAAGTTGCGGGAAGCAGAGGCTGATGTGTTTGTGGTGGTGGCTTACGGCCAGATTCTTTCTCAAGAAATTCTGGATATTCCTAGTTTGGCTTGCGTTAATGTTCACGGTTCAATTTTGCCGAAGTATCGCGGGGCGGCGCCGATTCAGCGGTGTCTTTTTAATGGGGAAAAGGCTACTGGAATTACTACTATGCTGATGGATGCTGGTATGGATACTGGGGCGATGCTTTTGAAGGCTTTTGCGGGAATTACGCTGTTGGATAATGCTGATTCTTTGGGCGACAGGTTGGCGGAACTTGGGGCGGATTTATTGGTGGAAACTTTGATAAAATTGAGGGATGGGGAAGTTGAACCGGTTGTTCAGCATGATGATGAGGCGACTTATGCGCCGATGATTAAGGCGGCTGATTTTGTGCTGGATTGGTCGAAAAGTGCGATCGCGCTTCACAATCAAGTTAGGGGTTTTTTCCCGGATTGCACTACGACTTTTCGCGGTAATTCCCTGAAAGTAATCGCAACTGTGCCGGTGGGGCCGGAATATTGGCTGCAATTACCGCCGGAGTTGAGGGTTTTGGAACGGGAATGGCCTGTTTTGGATCAGTTGTCGGGCGCAAATGGGGAGGTTGTGAAGGTTGTGAAGGGCTTGGGGGCGATCGTCCAAACTGGCGATGGTTTGCTATTATTGCGGGAGGTGCAGTTGGCTGGTAAAAAAGTTCAGTCTGGCGTGGATTTTGCCAATGGTACTCGGTTGGCTGCGGGTGAGGTTTTTGGGAATGCTGATTCGTGAATTACAACAACAGATTACTTGATCTGGAGGCAAACTGTGTATATTTTATGTGATGGCAACTGGGACAGACCAGAAATAGAAATATCTGATTCACCACGAGGTATTATCGAACTGGGAGAACTTTGCGAAAGCATCAGTGAAGATTTGAAGCTTCCTGCGGAAAAAATAAACTCAGAGTTTTATCCTGAAAACCTGGAAGCTATTTCCATGAAGTTGTCTCAGATAAAAAATCCAGAAAGATTAGATTTAATCAAAATTTCCCTAAACAATAAAAATCTGGTCTTTGAAGGTTCTAAATCTGCTTTTCATAAGCTGGGTATGTCATTACTAAGCTATTTCCATGAAGATAGTCAAAAAGGTGAACATTTTCACCTAGACTATGTGGAAGACGATCCTCTATTAGCACCTACCAACTGCCACGTAATATTTTTATGTAGAGATCCGCATATAACGTGACAGACAATACCTAAAATTCGACTAAAACTTCTTCTTCAACTCCCAGTAAATCCCGCGCGGCATCTAGCATACTCTCAGTAATATCTTTCAAATCTTCGCGACTTGCTAAATAAGTTTTTAAAGCATCTAAAGGTTCTATACTATTATTAGCATTTAATTCCGGCAACCGCGGTCTTGCTAACTGACTAACTAATTCTGGTTGAATTGTGTAGCTGTGCGCTGCGCCGAGAAGTGCGTGCAATTCGGCGTTATCAATTAAGTCTAATTGTTCCGATCGCAATTGGTAGATCAATCTTACGACAGCATCTTGGATTTCCTTCTTCCCAATGGCTTTCACCAAGTCGGCTTGCGGACTCTCCGATTCAGACACGTTCACCTTAATCGTCTGAAACACCCGCACCGGCAAAGTGCAAAATTCCCACTCAGCTTTCCCGCGTTCCAAATTAATCAACACAAAGCCTTTGTCTTCTTTCTCTTCGCTAAAGTCAACTCGTTCGATGCTTCCGGGATAAATTACGGGCGGATTGTTGTTGGCGTTGAGATTTTGGTGTTTGTGGACGTGACCGAGGGCAACGTAGTCGAAACAAGGGCGTGTTAGCATGGCAACGGGTATGTTGAATCCTTTACCGACTGCTAAAAAACGCTCTGCACCCAGGCTTGCTTTATCTGCCATTAAGTGCGCTAATAGTACGGTGGGGATGTTTGGATCGAGGCGGCGGATTTCGCCTTCCATGGCGATCGTCAGTTTTTCGGTTAATAATTGGTTAACGTCGCTCACAGAAAGGCTTTCAGTCTCCGATCGCGTCATTAAGGTCGATCGCGTCAACCAAGGCAGCGTCACCACCTGTACAGGCCCGCTGCGGGTGTGTATGAGGTGAGTTTCCAGGCGATCGCCTACAATAAACTTAGGTATTCCCAAAGTCCGGTAAATTCCCAAACTCGCGCCGCCTTGTCCTTGCGAATGTTGGTCGTGATTTCCTACTAGCAAAACAGTCGGAATTTGCGCCTCTACCAAGCGGCTGAATTGGCTCGCAAAAGCCTCTTTAACAAACGGTGGCGGCGTTGAATCCGGAAAAGCATCCCCGCCGAATATAACTAAATCTACGGGTTCAGAAATTGCTCTATCCATACATTTACTTAGCGTCGCCGCGAAGTCTTCCAGCCGCGTATTTAACCCGGTTTCTGGATTGACGCGGCCGTGGGAAAAGCCGCTGCCCATGTGAATGTCTGAAAGGTGTAAAATTTTAATCATTGTTTATTGGTTATTAGTTATTAGTTATTAGTTGTTTGTTGTGAGGACTAAAGCCCTCATTCTATTTTAGACTTTTCTTGGTTCCAGTTCAATGCTGCGGCGGTTAGGATTGATACGTTTCTCGATCGCAAATACTGCCTTTTCTTCCTCAAAGCCGATTTCGTGAAACTCTGCAAACAAACATTCTAACTCAATTTTGGCGATCGCAGTTTCCAGCCACTTATCAAAGGAATCGCATTCAATACTTCTGAAAGGTTCGCCTTTGCACTCGAAACTGATAATTTGTCCCGGAATCCCGCCGAAACAGCCCTGTGTATCCACAACCCGCAGCCACAAATTATCTACTTTCATAAACGGAATCCATGCTTTGTTCCAATATTCTCCGGGCTGCCATTCTTGAAAATTAACTTGACTCTGGGCGTCCCAAAATTTTTTCTCCTTAGCAATTGATGCCAAAGATAACATACTCCTGCCGTGTTCAAAAGGCAACAGCCACTGATTTTCTGAACTCTCGTAAGCGGAACCGTTATACCAGCGATAAAAATCATAAAATGTTTCGGGAAGCGATTGTTGGTAACGTTTTTTAAATAAGTCGATTTCTGTTTCGATGGCACCGGAATTTAACAAGTTAAGCGCCTCGGGACAGCAGCGTCTCAATGTTTGTGCGAAGGTACGAACCAAAGGATTTCGTGGCTGAAAAAATTCTTTCATCTTCGATCATATAATACCTGGAACTTTTTGATAAATTTGGGCGATCGGCGAAAATCTATACTTTTCAACGTGAGGGCTTAATTTAGGTTCGTAGTTTAGGTTTGTAGTGAGGACTTCAGTCCTTCTTTGGATTCTGGAGAAGGACTAAAGTCCTCATTACGAACCTGGTTGTATCTTTCATCATATAATACCTGGAACTTTTTGATAAATTTGGGCGATCGGGCAGCGAAAATTTATACTTGTTAATTCTAACTCATCTCCTTGTCGGTAAATCTGAGAAACCCAATTTCCCTCACCATTGAGTCGAAAACATTCAACTTGGATTTCCGATTGAGTGATGAGTACGTATTCTTGCAAACTCGATGTAGTTTGGTAATCGGCAAATTTATCGCCCCTGTCAAAGGTTGCTGTTGACGGCGACAACACTTCTATAATTAAAGACGGATACAGGATAAAATCCTCAGTGGAATTTATCTCTCTTTCGTCGCAAGTTACCGCTATATCGGGGTAGTAATAGCAATTTGCCTCTTCCAATCGGACTTTTATATCTGATGTGAGAACTAAGCAGGGCGAATTCTGAAGATGCGTCCCTAGCAGCATGATTAAGTTGCTAGAAATAACGATATGGGGCTTTTTTGCACCAGTCATTGCATAAACGTGTCCGCGTCTGTATTCGTGTTTGATCGGACTTACTCGTTCGCCTTCTAGGTATTCTTCTGGTGAAATGTAGAAATTGTTTTTGCTGATTACCATTGATTTATCCCGGCTGATTTTGTGCGATAATATTTGTTGAAATGGGTGCATTTCACTTTTGAAGAGGGCGAAGCATGACCGCATATAAGTTATTAGTTATCATCCCATATTGATTGCGGTCATGCTTCGCCCCTACAAACATATTTGCTAAAACCAGATGCACCCGTTGAAATTCATAGATCCGGCTAGGACATGGCTGAATACCGGACGGCAAAATTATGTTATTTTCTTGAGTCTGCGGAGGCAGACATCGTTTGTATAGACGCGGTTTCAACCGCCGTGCTATTTTAACAAATTTCCAGGAATCGGGCGTGCCACAGTTTGCCGCTTTCCGTCAATCCTTGCGATCGCACTTTGATTTTGACTCCGCGAGGGTTCGCCTCGTACAGTCGGGCAATTTCTAGCATTTCCCCGCTGCTAAAGCCCGTTCCCACTGTTCCGATCGGTACTAACTTGCCATTGATTTCTTGTGCAACTTCGATCGCACTAAACGGCCGCCCCGCTACTTTTGTCCGAGTCAACCCGACAATAAATAAGTCATATTCCTGACAGTATTTAGTCCTCACCATCGGAGATTTTTTAACATCTTTGCCGCCGACATAGAAGCAGTTATGCAAAACCCAAACTTCACCTTCTCTGTTTTCAGCTTCCTGCTGCTGCGCCAGTAAAAGTTTTTCGCCTGCGGTGCGAGATGTCGGTACAATTTCAAATTCCGTAGATAAACTTGCCAAGATTTCGCCAACTGCAACTCCGGCGGCTATTCGTTCGGATTCCGCCAACCCAGTCAAGTCTTTACCGTGGGAAAACAAAGCTTTAAAAATGGCATAAACTGCCGTTGGCTGGGTTGTCGGAAAACCGCTTTCAATATTAACTGTAGCAGCTTGGGCGCCCGTGCGATGTTCGCTGCCCGTATAGCTTTTGTAATACAGTTCGCCGTCTAAGACAAAGATGCCAATTTTAGCTGCTGTGTCGATTAAAGCGCGATCGATCGCAATTGACGCTTGTTGTCGCAGGTTTGTCGATCGCGATTGGTAGTATACTTTATCTGGCGTCGCCACGACCACCACTCGATTGCCGTCGCGTTTTGGCTGTCCCCAATAGTCGGGATTTTCGATGTAATAAGAACGTTCGCTGGGCGCGTCAACCGGCTGCATCGTCACAATCCTTCCCGGCTGCAAGTGCGGAGGTAATTCGGGGACAATCGGATTATTGACAGTCTCAACTTTGGCCGCAACCTTTGATTTTGCCGCAGGAGTAGGATTAGTGGTAGAGTTGTTTGGAGTGTTTTTAGTCGGCTTTTCTCCGGTTTCCAATTCAAACGCTCTTTTCCAAAAGCCGATCGCCATTTCCGGGTATCCTTCCGACTCCGCACACAGTGCAAAACTAATAACTTTTGCCGTACCAATGCCGCGCCCGTAATCAGCTAAATACTGCACCGCCCCCGCTTCACCCATCAAGTGCAATCCCCGCGTGACAATGCGATTGTTCCAGCGTTCTCGAATATCGGCGCTAATTTTTTTGGCTGATTTTCGCTTAGCTTCTGCGTATTCCATCCACTCCATACAGCCTCCTTTTTTGTTGGGCTACTTGTAATACTATACTGAAGCTTGATTCATTAGTCAAGGAAAACCCAAACCAGCATTTACCAGAAAGAATTGGTTGAAAGCCGGAACCCTTGTAGGGAGAAATTAAAATCAGACTATTCATATTGTTTCCGGTTGCATGGGAATGATTTAACCGCAGAGAACACAGAGGACACAGAGGGAGAGAATAGAGATCTGAATAATTCCGATGGTACCGGATTTGATATCATTTCTCCCCACAAGGGAGAGGTCGCTGTCAACTATCAACTATCAACTATCAACTGTCAACTATCAACTGTCAACTGTCATCTGATTATCCTCTTGCACCTGTGATCGTTTGAAAGAACTTAGGCGTATACCTTTGTAAAAAACTCCCCACCGCCAGCGTCACTAAAGTTGCTAGAATGATTGTCAATAAATAGTATACAATCACAGTTATCGAACTGGAAGGCTTTGACAACTTGTTAAAAACTTCCTTAAAAACTGTTACCGTCGGTTCGTGAATAGCATAAACAAAAAATGCCAAACCAGAAAAATTAAAACAGGCTTTTTCTAGCTTTCCCGACACCAAATCTGAAGCGCACCAAATCGCCGCCGTACCCATTACTCTCGTGCAGCATTCTAACTGGTGCTGGAAAGTTTTAATGTCGGCTGTTTGCGTAATTGTCAGCACAAGAGCCATGCCTAAGTATATACCGATAATCGCACTTTTTCGTCGGTCGAGCCAAGTTAGATCCAATTTTTGAACAGCAATCAGACATCCCAAATAAAAGAACAACGGCCCCAACCACTGGATGCTAAAACCAATTTGAAAATCCAGCAACCAAGGCGCGGCAAACAAAGCTATACCTAGATAAGGTATCTTTCTAGCGATCAGCAAAAATACCGGAGATAGAATCACCATCGCCATCAAATCCCGGACGTACCAGAAATGAAATGCGATCGGATAAAGGCTTTTATATCCAGTTAAACAATCTATAAAGTTGGCAAAACTGTAGTCTCCAATATATTTTTTGTAATGCCCTTGGATAATTCCACTCGTTGCCGGTACGTTGATCACAATTAACACCAGTGTCAATAAAGCCAAGTTCCAAAACAAATAGGGAACCAGGAGAGTCCAAAACCGAGATTGGAGCTTTTCCTTGTAAGAATTCAGCGATAAATTAAAATTCCTGAAAAACAGGAAGCCTGAAAGCATGAACAGAAAAGCCACGCAAGAACCGCCCCAAGTCCCCGCAATCAACGTCTGGAAAAATTTGTCAGCATATCCCACAGAATTGATGGACGAGTGAATAGTAACAATCCCAATGATGAGAGGCAGACGCAATAATTTAATTCGGCAAGATATTTCCGGCGTAATTTGCATTTTTTACAGAAAAAGTGTAGGGTTCGATCGGCTGGCATTTGCATTGAGATGGCAAATTGTAGTAATCGGTTCGCCACCAATGCTAAGATAGCCTCGATCGTGCGTTGAGGTCAATCATGCCGGGGCTTGCTTTTTGCGAAGTCTGGTTCGCCAACTTCCGTTAGCGAAGCCCTCGAAGAGGATCGCACTTTTCACACTTTCGAGAATTTAATATCAAGTCTAATTGTACTCTGATGATGCGATTGATTTTGTACAGCAAACCCGGATGCCACTTGTGCGAAGGGTTGCAAGAAAAACTCGAACAGATTGAAAGCCTCAAGTTTCAATTGGAAGTACGAGACATTACCGAACGTGATGACTGGTTTCAAGCTTACCAGTACGAAGTGCCAGTTTTGTTTAAAGTGGAGTCCCAACGCAAAAATTCTGGTGGCGACGCTGCATTTTCCCCAGAAGAACAATTACCTCGTCCTTCTCCCCGCTGTACAGTTCAACAATTGGAGCAAATGTTACAGAAATATTTGCAAATCGATCAATCAGAATAATATGATTTAACGCAAAAAATCAAGCCCTTTGGGTGCCGAGTCCGCACTCTTGGCCCGGAGAGTGCCGATTTTACACCGAAAAGGCTTGTAGATAGCGGATCGAACAATTTCTGGCGCAAGTCATATTCAAAACATCCAAGTGAGGAGTTTTTCAGATGAAATTGAGAGAATTATTAGCAACACTTCCCGGCATTTCCTTTGACACCCAACATCGAGCTCTCGATGCCGAAGTCAAGGGTTTATCTACTAATTCCCATGCTTGTCAGGCGGGGGATTTGTTTTTGGGAATGCCGGGGACGCGGGTAGATGGCGGAGATTTTTGGCAAAGCGCGATCGCCAGCGGTGCAATTGCGGCCATAATTTCCACTCAAGCCGCCGAGAAAACACCCCCCCAAGACGGGGATACCTGCGTGATTGTGGCAACCGACATGGCTCAAATTTGCGGTCAAATAGCCACCACATTTTACGGCAATCCTGCTAGCAAATTAAAACTTGTAGGCGTTACTGGGACTAACGGCAAAACTACAACAACTCATTTAATCGAATTTTTGCTCAATCAAATGCAGTTGCCGACAGCAATTTTCGGCACGCTTTACACTCGCTGGCCTGGTTTCCAACAAACTGCTCTTTACACTACACCTTTTGCGATCGACTTGCAAAAACAGCTAGCAGAAGCTGTCACCGCTGGATGCAAACACGGGGTGATGGAAGTCAGTTCCCATGCTTTAGCACAGCAGCGAGTCTTGGGCTGTACTTTTGAAGTTGCTGTGTTTACCAACTTGACTCAAGATCATCTCGATTATCACCGCGATATGGAGGATTATTTTGAGGCAAAATCGCTTTTGTTTAGTCAAAATTATCTCAAAAATCGCGCTGTAATTAATATTGACGACTCCTACGGACGGCGGATTGTTGAAAATTTAAAATCCGAGCAAGTGTGGAGTTACAGCACTACGGACAAAACTGCTGATTTGTATGCTTTCGATTTGCATTATCAGCCCAATGGAGTTAAGGGAATGCTGCACACTCCTAAGGGTGAAACTGCTTTTATTTTGCCTTTAGTCGGTCAGTTCAATTTATCAAATATGCTGGCTGCTGTCGGTGCGGTTTTAGAATTGGGTTTGGATTTGTCCGCAATTGTGGAGAAATTAGCTATGTTTTCGGGAGTGCCGGGACGGATGGAACGGGTGCAAATTAGTCCCGACCAAGATATTAGTGTAATTGTCGATTACGCGCACACTCCAGATAGTTTGGAGAACTTGTTGAAGGCTTCGCGGCCGTTTATTCCCGGTCAAATGATTTGTGTGTTTGGTTGCGGTGGCGATCGCGATCGCACGAAACGCCCGATCATGGGTAAAATCGTGGCAGAGTTGGCCGATATAGCCGTTGTTACCTCCGACAATCCGCGCACCGAAAATCCCGATCGCATTTTGGAAGATGTGCTCGCAGGCATTCCCGCTGACGTAAAACCCGTCGTGATGTGCGATCGCGCCGCAGCCATTCGCACTGCTATTATGGACGCTAAACCCGGAGATGGCGTGCTGATTGCAGGCAAAGGACACGAAGATTATCAGATTTTGGGCACCGAAAAAGTCCATTTTGACGATCGAGAACAAGCACGAGATGCCTTGACAGTCCGAATGAACTGATTCGACTAACCCAATTACACTTAGTGTTAATAGTTAACCCAATTTGGTTAACTATTAATGGCTTATAGCAATTTTTTATGAGGTTGCATAGAATCCGATCACCCTAGCCGAGGGCGGGCCCGCACCATCCACCGCCCCTACTAAGGGGGGGGACAAGATTCCGATCAAAGTCCCCCTTCGATCCTATGCTTTATAAACATCTTTCTTAACAAGAAATTTGACAAAAGTAACTACTTGTGTAGGAGACATTGGGGATCTCGCTTCTGATTGAATGGCAATTATCCTGCAAAAAATGTTCATTGATGTCTGCCTCTTGCAATGAGTTTGCTCAAGGGATCTGGGGGT
>NZ_JAEQCE010000217.1:0-1343 GCF_020738665.1 Microcoleus sp. PH2017_08_TRC_O_A | reverse complement strand
AGGGTATGAAAAAAATAAGTTAAAAATCCCCAAGCTTTGTCGATACTGGTTTCTATGACTGGCATATTTAGCCTTTCATACCGTAAATCAGCAACGCCCAAAACTGTTCACCGCAATGATGGTTATATGTATGGGTTTTCCACTCTTGTCCGCTAAATCGATGATTAGAGGCGTACCGATCGACGAGGAATTCATTGAAGCGGCAAATCGAGTTTTGAAGAATGCAGTTGAACTGATCCGAGTTCTGATTGGCGCTCATCAATCTGCGATCGCCATTATTGTGCAAGAAGATTGGAGTTCTATTCGGAAGTTCTTCTCACTCTCAGAGAAGTATGCAGCGTGGGCAAAATACGATACACCTGCAACTGGATATGGCACACACGGGTGGTTGTTGCGCCACAATCAACCTGTACGAATGACCCAAGCGGAACTCGAAGCTCACCCTGAGTGGAAAGGTTTTGGCGGCGAGGCAAGCAAGCATCCACCGATGCGAGGTTGGCTTGCTGCCCCGATTGTCGGGCAAGATGGAATGAACTGGGGATTACTACAACTATCCGATAAGTACGAAGGGGAGTTCACGGAAGAGGATGAGCAACACTTCATCAGCTTTGCGAAGTTAGTGTCAGAGACATTGGAAGCACTGTGGAACGTGCGTAATCTTCGGAAGAACGCACCAGGAAGATAATAACCGTTTTGCAGCAGACAGATCGAGACTCGAACTCAGTATCATTGACTCTCAACCGTCTGCTGCATTTGATTGATTATGCTGCTCAACGTTGCAAAGCTTTCAACCCAAGGTTTGGAAATAGCTGACTCGCAACAGCGAACTGCACCCATGCACTTGCTAAGGTTTCTAAAGTACGTGCCACCAGAAGATTACCTACAGTAAAAAACGCTAGGAAAATCAGCACCGAATTGTCTTGAGTCTGAAGCAATAATTTCAGCAAATGTAGTATTGAATGCCTCAACAACTTTTGCATTGGGTAAAAGTTGCTGAATGACTTCAGCAACAGAAATTTTCAAGTCCGTTGCCAAGCCAATTGTTTGCCCCGTGAAGTCTGGCTGAATTCCACTCACACAAGTAATGATAATTTTCCCATCCAAAGAGCCAGCCGCGTGAATGACCTCTTCCAATGCTGGCAGCCAAACAGCTAGTAAGATAATGTCTTGTGCTGCTGCCTCTTGAATCGTTCCAGCTTTCGCAGTCGCCCCTGCCACTGTTGCCAGCTCAAGCAGCTTATTTTGATCTCGTGAGTAAGAAAAGACGACTTCATGTCCTGCCTTTGCCCAAAGTTTACCCAACCCAGCACCCATGTTGCCAGCACCAATAATGCCAATTTTCA
>NZ_JAEQCE010000124.1:0-23335 GCF_020738665.1 Microcoleus sp. PH2017_08_TRC_O_A | reverse complement strand
CAATGCCAAGAGCGCTGAAGCGCAACTACGTACCTCAATGCCAAGAGCGCTGAAGCGCAACTACGTACCTCAATGCCAAGAGCGCTGAAGCGCAACTACATACCTCAATGCCAAGAGCGCTGAAGCGCAACTACGTACCTAAATGCCAAGAGCGCTGAAGCGCAACTACATACCTAAATGCTAAGAGCGCCCAAGCGCAACTACATACCTATTGAACGGGCTCTCCGGCCCGTTCCTAAAAAGCTTAGCGCGAGATAAAATGCGCCCAAACATTCCCATCAGGCCCGGCTACTTGATTGATATAGCCATACGGATACATCAACTTTCTTCCCTCAGTATCTCTGTAACCCGTGAGTGCATCTCCCCACGGATCTTGCACGATATAACCCTCAGAATTGTAGCCAATTAAAGTGATAATGTGACCCGCCGCCGTAAAATCTCCCGCTAAAACTATCGGCCGCCGATTCAGCAATTCCGATCGCACGTCAGCCCATTTCCGAGTCGCACTAAAACTCGTCTTAAACCCGTAAGCCTTAATCAGCGCCGAAAGCACGTTGTGATCGGTTTGAGAACCCTGGCCGGCATAGTCGAAACACCACTGCAACAACTCATCCTCCAACTGTCCCCCATACTTAGAACGAACGCCGTAATAATACAGCACCATGGCGATCGCAGTTACATTGCAAGTAGACCAGTCAAAACGCGGATTGTCCCGCTGTGAAAAATACGGCACGTTCAATTCCACATTGTTCGGAACCGGATCGAAAATTTTATCTCCCCGCTTGAACTGAACAAAACTTGGAAAAACATAACCTGTATTGCCGAAATTTTGCAGCTCTTCAGTCAGAGAAACTTTCAGGTGATCGGTTTCCAAACCGTAGCTTTCCACACCGTAAACTCGACCTAAAGGCAGTGTAGTTCTCTCGGTAGCCGTCAGCTTGGCAGCATCTACAGGGCGTTTTTTAAACACAGTTGGTTGCAGCATTGTCATTGTCAAAGCATCCGGGTCAAAGGGAACTTCTTTGCCATTTTTCTTGATTTGAACAGATTGCCAATAGATAAATCCCACATTGCCAAAACCGGGAATAGCTTCGGCAAAAGTTACTCGGAAATGCCCCAAAATGCAGGCATAACCAGTGATGGCGTAGGTGCTGCCTAAAGTTAGTTCAGCAATTTGGTTTGCAGGGAGTTTCGATGATTCTTTTGGTTGACCTTTAATCAGAGTTGTTTGAGTTACCAACAGTTGAGCATTCCCGTTGCTATTGGGTACGTCTGCTAGGTCGAATTTCAGGACTTTTGTACCTTTGGCAAGCTGAACGTCTGGTTCGTAAAAATAGCCAAAAGTGCCGATCGGCGAAATTGTCGAATCCAGAACCACTTTGAGATGCCCGTCAATAAATCCGTACTTGCTAAGTGCCAAAGTCTGACCTGCTTTGACAAGAACTTTTTGCTGGTTGTTGAGGCGGGAACCATCAACCGGGGCTACCTTAAACCAAGTGTCGGAAACTATCTTTAAGCTCAAATCTTTTCCGACAGTCAGTGGATCTGAACTTACGGTAATATAAATTATTTGGCTGGCGGTAATGTTACCTTTGCTATCAGTTGCCCGCAATCTCAGCCAGCGAGCTCCGGGTATGCTAAATCCTTTAGCCAAATTCACTTGCCAAGTGCCTGCTTGTTGGTTGAGTGTCACGGTTAGCGGAAATTTATCCTCGGCTATTACCTCAACTTTTGCTGCTTCTTGCTTGTCAAAAGTACCTGAAAGTGCGATCGACTGATTGACCAAAACCTCTGTCGGGCCTTGATACGTTAAATTTGGGGCCGGATTGAAAGATTTGCCACCTTTGGCAAATTGCACGAAATCTGGATAAACAAAACCCGTATTGCCAAAGGGCGGCAAATTTTCAGTCAGCGAGACTTTAATATGACCTTGTTCGATCGAGAATCCGGAAATTCCGTAAATCATTCCCGCCGGTAAAGTGATTTTTTCTGGCAGTTGCAGCTTGACAGCATCCACCGGCCGTTTTTTCAACACAGTAGTTTTGACAACAGTCATGGTAACTGCATTTCTGTCACAGGCAATCCCCTTGCCGTCTTGCAAAATCTGGACGTGTTGCGAGTACATAAATCCCGAATTGCCGAAGTTGGGAATTGGGCGATCGAGAGTGACTCGAAAATGACTTTCCACGCAAGCGTAGCCGAAGATATTGAAAGTTTCCCCCTGGTCAAATCGCACTTTCTGAGTCGGGCTTAAAATAGTCGAATCTGCGGGGTTGCGCTTTAACCAGGTTTTTTTGTTCACCCACAGCAACTGCATTCCAGGGGGCGGGGTAGGTAGATCGGCGCGATCGAAGATCAGGATTTTTGAGCCTTTAGTGATGACTGCGTGCTTTTCGTAAAAAAAGCCGGATTTTCCTACCGGAGAAATTGGATTATTGAGTTCAACATTCAGGTGTTCGTCTTCTAACTCGTAGCTGCTAATTTGATAACTTTTACCTGCGGGTATTTCCGCTTTTTGCTGGGAGTTAAGACTGCCAGAAGGCACTGTTCCGGCTTTTAATTGGGTGTCTTGGAGCGTAATTAACGTGAAAGAGCGATCGGGTGTGTTAGAAGCAGGATTAACTTTGATGTTAATTGTTTGTTCGCCGATAACTTTGCCTGTTTTATCAGTTGCCTTCACCTGCACCGTGCGAGTACCGGCGCTATCGAATCCTTTCTCTAAACTAATGTTCCAAATGCCTGTCGATAAATTTATCCCGGCCTTCAGGGAATTTGAGCCTTCTGCTGCTGAGATTGCCGCCACTTGATTTTTATCAAAACTGCCAACTAAGACAGAGGCTCGATTAGCCTCAACTTCTTGTGGGCCTAAATAACTCAAAATAGTCTTGGTGCTTGTCATTATGTATCCGCCTACCTACTTAATTATTCAGCTACAGCAAGGATAACTTCTCATTTTATCAAACACAACGATCCGATCCCGGACAAAATCGCTCCTGGACTGAATCTAGGGGCGGTTAATGCGTTTTAAAGCATGAATTTTTTATTGTTGGCGAGATTTTTACCAGAAATCTAACAGTCCAGCTAGCGATCGCGCACCTGACGCGAATATACCGCTGGTTGAGAGAATTTGTGGCGCAACTTGTGCGAGAAAAAATTTAATGGGAGTAGGTTATTACCCCCTATACCTTTGACCCCTCACTTAGCTGATTTCAGATTTTAGATTGAGGGATTTTGGTTGTAGGGTGTGTCGCTACGAAAAAATTCAACTACATATCGACAATTTTACAGCGACGCACCCGATCGCAATATTTTTATAAACAAATCGATTGCCATAACAAAAACCGTTCGTAGTGTGGACTTTAGTCCGCAGTATGTTGCGGACTAAAGTCCACACTACGAACCTTATTTATTTCGGTCAATCGACCGGACACGATATAAATGGTATTACAAAAAAATCCGGTTTCTACGAGAAAATTGCGTGTAGCAACGAGATATCTCGGAAGAAACCGGATTTTTAGCCCTTTAGTGCGTTCAGGAATGTTAGACTGACGGCGGCTAAACTATGGTGACAAGAATATCTTGAGCGTGAGAGTCAACTTTCATCGTTTCCCCTTCATAAACCTGAATAATTTTGCCAGTACCGTCGATGACAAAGGTAACGCGCTTGGCATAATCACCTTTCTCAACATCGTAAGCTTTGGTAATAGCACCATCAACATCTGCTAATAGCTGGAAAGGCAAACCGTACTTCTCCGTGAACTTTTGGTGCGATTCTTCGTTGTCGCGGCTGACACCGAGAACTACAATGTCTTTGCCCTTGTATTCTTCATGGGCTGCTTTGAAGCTTTGAGCTTGTCTGGTGCAACCGGGGGTGTCATCTTTGGGGTAGAAATACAAGATTACGGTTTTACCCGTGAAGTCGGAGAGGGAGACGGTTTTGCCGTTTGTGTCTTTGGCGGTGAATTGAGGAGCCGCGCACCCAACTGGTAATGTCATAGTTTTGTTGACCTTGCGATTGATAAAGATATTTTAGTTGATTGTGGGCTGTTGTTGTCAATCTCTTAAATTTAGATTCGGAATTGAGCGACCAAAATGTAAAATCTACCTTTCGGAATAGTTTTGATGGGTAATTTTGTGCCTTGACTGACGGGCGATATTGTGTTAGATTGTGGGCGTGGACTCCGAATATACTGACGCTATCAAACTTGATGAAGTAAGTAAAATATGATAGATTTTTACACTGTTATTATCCGAAAGAGTGCCAAGTATTGGGTGGCATTGTGTTTGGAGAATGGATTGGTTGGACAAGGAAATACTCCCGAACAGTCTATCGACAAACTCAAACAGGCGATCGAGTCATTTTCAGAAGTTTATGAAGCTGAATCAAATATTTATTTCAATACTCTTGCTATTAATGAATTGCACGAGTTTCTTACTTTAGAAGATGCGGAAGCTTCAGATACTTATGAACTAAGAAAAGTTTATGCCTAAATATATTTCCGTGAAGCATACTATAAATACTTGTTTGCAATGCAGAAAAAGACTAGAGTAAAATGGCTTTTACAGTCAAACTCGTCTAACCTGTCCTAAAATAGAAGAGACAACCTATATTAAGTCGCTACCATGTCGATCGCCGTCATTCAAGAGCACATCGAAATCACCCCTGGAATCTGTGGGGGAAAACCTCGGATCGCCGGACATCGCATCCGAGTTCAGGATATTGTTGTTTGGCACGAACAAATGGGAATGTCACCAGACGAAATTCTGTATCATTATCCGAGTATTACTTTATCTGATATCTATGCAGCTTTAGCCTATTATCACGATCGCCCAGATGAAATTCGCTTTGCGATCGAAGCAGATGCAGAATTTGCGCGCCAATTAAAAGCTCAAACCCCATCGCTTTTGCAACAAAAATTAAAAAATCGCCAGCATGAATAAGATTAAATTTCATCTTGACGAAAATGTAACTCTAGTTGCGAATCTGTTGAGTTCCTGTGAGAATATGGGTAGTTTTTTACAAGTCCAATTTGATAATATATCTGTAACAATCAAAAATATACTAGCTATTCTGAGCCAAATCAATGACTTTTATCCCATCCGAAGCGTTTAAATCTATTAGTTATCCCAGCCGCACTGTCAAAAGAGCCGATCGCGCGATCCGGTGCGCTCCTTTTCAATTACACTTCTTCCAGACCATCCGCGATAACAGCGTTTTCCTAAGCGCGATCGCCTCAAATGCAGGTGTCGAAAGCGGCTACACCCGATCGCCCGTATCCGAACTCGCAGCCGAAAACTCGCTGCTGTGGCTGATTCAAGTCGGCGTGTTGCGGCGCGAAGTAGATGGACAAGGGATTACCGATAGTTTTCGCCTCACGCCCCTGGGCCGCCAACTCGTGGAAAAATGGGAACAGCAAGGAAATAGTTTGCCAACTGCTTCATTGTGCGATCGCCTGGGAAATACAGTTAGCCGAGGGTTCGGACTATTTTCATAAGAGCGTTAAGGCGGTAAGGTGCGCGCCGCGCACCTGCATAATTAGATTTTAATGAGGACTGAAGTCCTCACTACAAACGTCAATTTCTCTCCCCGAATTTTCAGGTAATTAGCCCTGATTCAAAAAGCGGCTAGCCATCGACATGGCGTCAGTAATATCTACGTCGCCGTCTCCATCTCCATCTAAAAACGCATTCAAAACGGGATTTGCGCCCTGGGCTGGATTTTGGGCGTTGCCGCCGCTTTGCAGCAAATTGAGTACCAAGGGCAGTAAAACAGGGATCATCCCTTGCACTGTTTCGTTATTCAAGCCGGTTCTTTGGGCGATATCGGTCACTATTTGCGTCAGTTGGCCACCTCCGAACAAACTCTGTACCGCTTGTGCATTGGGATTTGTGCCGCTAAATTGGTTGACAACTTCTTGAGCTTGTGCGTCTCCAGATTGCGATCGCACGTCTTGCAATGCCGATCGCACGTATCCACCCAAAACCGACATCGCTAGCTGAGTCGTACCCGCATCGACGCCGTGGTTGCCGCTCAACTGCTCTACCGCACCCAGAATGTTGCCCAACTGATTGGGACTTGCTTGTTGGTTGGGATTGTCGATCGCACTCAAAATTTGGTCAAAGAGTCCCATAATTTTCGCTCCGTACAGTGGTTGCTCAACTGTGAATTATAGCAAAGCCTGTTTTTTAAGATTACCGAAAATAGTTTTGAATTGGGTATTTTCACTCATCATACTATTTTTTTATTAGGACGCTCGTTCTTATCCTGCACTAGCAACTTGGTTTATCGTTTCCGTTATCGGATATTTTAGGATGCACTTATACGATTACGATTTTAGATGTTAGATTGAAAAATTGGGAATGACTGATTCCGTAAGGATTTGGAAAACTGGAAAATCAGTTGCATTCTTTTTGGCAACTGGTATGACGTTAATAAACCGTGTTTCTAGGTACTTAAGATATATTTGTTTAAAAAACTATATAGTTCAACTCGCGATCGAATAAATAGGTAGGTAGGTATCAGTAAACCGACAAAGGCGTTCGGGCGGGTGAGTGGAACAATAAATTGTCTGCTAAGCTACAATTGCAGCCTCGGGCGCGATCGCCATGTTTTAGTTGCATCCGCTGGCACTCAAACCCACACTGCATCGAACCCGAAGGACAAGGCGAATCGGGATTTACGAGCGCGACATTACGATCGGGCGCTTCAACAGTTCCGAGTTCTGGCGAAAATGTAAAAATCAAAATATAACCCTTTTACTTGCCCCTGCCCCATGCCTTTGCCGCGCCTGCTAACATTAATTGCCGCTTTCTGCCTCACCCTGGGGTTGATTATTGGGCTGGTGAGTTCCTTAACGGGGCTTTACAGTCAAGTTGCGTGGTCTGCTTCTCCGCTGCTGGCTAATTTGCTAATTTTCCTGATCGTGGTACTTTTAGCAACGCTAATTTTTGCGCTGTTTTATTATTTTAGGCTGCTGCAACGTCCGGGAAAAGTTAAGGGAAAACGGGCGATAGATCCGAAGATTCCTGTTGTCAAAAGCGAAGCTGCTTCGGAAAATCTCAAAGCAATCAGGCAGCAAGTCGATCGCATTCAAGATGAAGTAGCACGGCAAGCTTTGCTGTTGAGAGCCCGCGAAATAGAAGCTAGCATGGCCCGCGGCAATGTTCGGATCGTTGTTTTCGGTACCGGTTCTGCGGGCAAAACCTCGGCTGTAAATGCGCTGGTGGGGCGGATGGCCGGACAGGTGGGGGCGCCAATGGGAACTACCGAAGTTGGAGAAACTTACACTCTGAAATTGAAAGGAGTCGATCGAGAATTAGCAATTACTGATACCCCAGGCATCTTGGAAGCGGGAGTAGCGGGGACTTACAGAGAGGAATTGGCGCGGCAGTTGGCGGCCCGGGCTGATTTGATCTTATTTGTGTTGGACGGCGATTTACGCAAATCTGAGTATGAACCGCTGCGGACTTTGGCCCAAATTGGCAAAAGGTCGATCGTGGTTTTTAATAAAGTAGACCTTTATCCCGACAACGACAGAGACGAAATTATCGATCGACTGCGACAGCGAGTTAAAGGTTTAATATCAGCAATGGATGTAGTTGCAATTAGCGCCAACCCGCAAAAAGTTGTACTAGAAAGCGGGACAATATTTCAGCCAGACCCCGATATGATGCCATTAATTCGGCGAATCGCAGCAATTTTGCGAGCCGAAGGCGAAGACTTAATTGCGGACAACATTTTGCTACAATCTCAGCATTTGGGAGACCAAGCACGCAAGTTAATTGACGCTCAAAGACGGCGCGCTGCTGATAAAGTAGTAGAGCGCTTTCAGTGGATCGGAGCCGGAGTAATTGCCGTTACGCCTTTGCCAGTTGTAGATTTGTTAGCGACAGCAGCAGTTAACGCTCAAATGGTAGTAGAAATTGCCAAGATTTACGGCTGCGAATTAAATATCGATCGCGCCAAAGAACTAGCCCTGTCTCTCGCCAAAACCCTAGCCAGCTTAGGAATAGTTGAAGGCGTAATTCAAGTAGTCTCAAGGGCGTTGCAGTTAAGTGTAGCCGGATTTGTACTTGGCAAAGCAATTCAAGCAGTCAGCGCCGCTTATTTAACCAGAATTGCCGGGAAAAGTTTTATTGAATATTTTCGACACGACCAAGATTGGGGTGACGGCGGCATCGCCGAAGTCGTGCAAAGGCAGTTTCAGTTAAATCGGAAAGACGAATTTGTCAAAGCTTTTGTCAAAGATGCGATCGCCCGCGTTGTCGAACCTCTAAACATCTACCAGCAAGAAGAATCGGAACCAGAATTAGAAATGTCAGCAGAATTGGAACCCGAACCCTTGTATCAGCACCCAGGCGACGATTGGGAAACCCACAGCAACAAGCGAAACGATGAATGGTAATTGTCAGTTGACAGTTGACAGTTGACAGTTGACAGTTGACAGTTGTTAGTTGTTATAGCGGTTCTCACAAAGACGAGGTACGTTGTTGGGCTTCAGCCCTCTTGATTTAAGCGGTTATGTAAGCTGTCAGCCATACCTCATCTTTTTGAGAAAGGCTATATTAGTTATTAGTTATTAGTCAACAGTCATTAGTTCCAGGGCTATTTCATGTTTCATTCTGCTGAAACCAGCCTTTCTTGAGGTTAAGATTGTCCGAAGAGAGGCACGTTAGCGCAGCGATCCGAAGGAAAGCAAACAAGAGTGTCTATTTTTCATATGGTTTGATCGACTTGGTTTAAAACACAACTATGTAAACGATTGTAAAGTGTCCAAATGCTTTCTACTGGCTGACTTAAGCCTGTTTACATACTGTTACATTGTTCGGTTTAATCCTGCCTACCTACTTATTCTTGCAAGCGTCTTGGGTTAAAACTTAAAGCCCAATACCGTTTACTTAAGAACACCCTGGGGGTAAAACCCTATGAACAATAGATACGGAGATTGCTTTCCTTCGGATCGCGAAAGCTAACGTGCCTCTCTTCGGACCATCTTAAGTAAACCGTATTGGGTTAAAACAGACTAGAATAATAAAATGCAGTCAGACAGAGGTAGGTTAAAAACTCTGTCTGACTGCTGCTTTGAGATCGGGAAATAGCTTTATTTCAAATTAGTCGATCGCGTCTACCGCTCTTTCAGCAGCTCGTTGAGTTCTGTCAATATCTCGATTTACTTTCGCGCGAACCTTGTCCGAGGCATCTTCAGCGTTGTATTTTACATTTCGCGCTGCATCTTTGACATTTTCTTTGCCTTCGCTGACATTATATCTCAGCGACTCAGTACCCTCAGCAGCTCTTTCTTTTGCTCCCTCGGTGGCTTCTTTAACAATCCCTTTTGCTCCCTTCAAGCCTTCGCGAGTATTTTCCTTAAGATTAGCAAAGCCTTGTTTTGTTTTGTCACCAAACTCATCAGCTTTCTGCTGAGCGGTACGAACATTGTCATTCATCTTCTCGCCAATTTGGTCGAGTTTGTTCGGCGCGTCATCTGCTACCCGCCGGATATTTTCACGCACATTGCTACTAGATTTGGTTTCGATGCGGCGCTGGGCTTCCTCTTTAAGAAGCTTAGCTTGTGCTTCTACTCCTTTAACCATTGGGTTTCTGGGATCGTCATCGCTGTATTGATTCTGGCCGCCTTTGTATACGGAAGTTACAGCCTCTGAAGGCACTTCTTTTCTAATTTGGTCGGCAGTTTTTCCGGCTATGACATCAGATCCCTTGCAGGCAGTGCTCACAAATACTAAAATGCCGACGAGAAACACTGTTAAAATTTGTACAGCTCGAATTTTTTTCAGAAATGCAGTTAGTCTGTTCATAAAAATGCTCCTTTCTATGGTGACTTATTTTTTGGAATATGTTTAAATGCCTGGTGGTTCTGTAGGTGGCTACCATTACAAACATTAAGCACTCAAACACTTTTTTAAATATACGAAGACAAACAGAAGTTTTTCATCTATCTGAAGTAACATTCCTTAAGTCATACTAGAAGCAATAACAAAAGCTTTAGTTATAGTCGCGAGAGCAGGAATGAGAGCTAAATGATAGTAAAAAAATTAAAATCAGACTATTCATTACTCCAATCCTCGGACTTAAGGGTAGAGGTCGCTCTCAAACTGTCAACTGTCAACTGTCAACTGTCAACTGTTGAAGAGTGCTATCACCGAAGAGCGAGTCATGTATACATATAGCGGCGATCGGGACAGGACTACTGTAGTTGAACAGTTTTGCGCTTTGGGAGCTAAAAAAAACCTTCCGGTCAGGAACCAGAAGGAAATGGGTGTACGATCTCAAGTACAACAAGGTCTTTAATGGCAATTGTCGCCGCACGTGCCGATCGCCCACATCTGTCTAATGGCGGAAAGTATCTGCACAGTTACTAATCATTTTGAATAGCTGTTTTTAGACTCTTGCAGAATTCGCCGATCGCCTCTAAACCCTCTTCTGGAGTTCCTTGGGCCAAGCGTTTCACAAAAGCACTGCCAACAATCGCAGCATCTGCACCCCATTCTTTGACTTGACGGGCGTGTTCGGGTTTCGAGATACCAAAGCCGACGCCGATGGGTTTGTCGGTGATGCTGCGGATTTCTTGCAGCAACTCTTTTGCTCGCGTATCTAAGCCTTCCCGCACTCCTGTCACCCCCATCACGCTGACTAAGTAAATAAATCCTTGAGACGCGCGAGCGATCGCTTCTATGCGACTTTTGGGACTTGTGGGAGCAACTAATAAGGTGAGTTCAATCCCTAATTTGTTGGCAGGTTGGATGAGGCTGTCAGCTTCTTCTAAGGGCAAGTCTGGTACAAGCAATCCCTGAACTCCAGCACTTTTGATTTCCTGCAAGAAGGTTTCGATACCTCGGTACAAAATCGGGTTGTAGTATGCGAAGAGAATGATGGGCGATCGCAAATTCGGACTAACTCTCGCTACCATTTCCAGTACCGAATCTAACCGCGTTCCCCGCTGTAGCGCCCTCGTAGCAGCAGCTTGAATCACCGGCCCGTCAGCTAGGGGATCGGAATAAGGTACGCCAAGCTCGATCGCATCTGCACCGTTATCATCCAAAACTTGTAGCGCTTTAGCCGTTGTCTCCAAATCTGGATCGCCAGCAGTAATAAAAGGAATTAATCCACACTGGTTGCTTTTTCGCAACGTTTCAAAACAATGAGAAATAGTCATTAGGGAGTTGGCAGTTGGTTGTTGGCAGTTGATTCTTGGCAGTTGATTCTTGGCAGTTGATTCTTGGCAGTTGATTCTTGGCAGTTGATTCTTGGCAGTTGGTTGTTGGCAGTTGGTATTAGCTAATAACAACTAATATCATGTCCGATTGATTAACCATAATATCCCGGTCGGGGCGGGTTTTTGAGATTATCAATTATTGGCAGGTATTGTTGGCTCACGGGCCCCTACAAAAATCGCGGTCGATCGACCGGACATGATATAACAACTGACAACTAACCACTAACCACTAACAACTGACAACTGACAACTGACAACTAACCACTGACTAACTATCTTTTTCCTGCTCAATTTCGGCTTGAAGTTTGGCTAACTCTTCAGGAGTGAGTTCATCGAGCTGCTTCTGCAAGACAGCATCTTTGTACTCTTTCAGTTGCTGACTGTAAGTCATCTTTTGAGTAAGCGCTCGAAACAAATAAGTCACCAGCCAGCCAATCAAGCCAGCTATCAAAAATAACTGACTCCAAATCCCAGCATTCATGCTGTCGAGTCCGGCGAATTGTAGCACCAAGTAGGCCAACCCACCCGCTACAAAAAAGCCTAGACTGATTCCAATTACGTCAATACGTCGCATTTAGGCTTCTATCTGCCGCCGTTTGGGGCGAAAATTCAAAAAAGGAGCGAGGAGAAACATACCAGGGAAAAAGAAGAACATCAAGAAGTACATGAAGCCACGCTCAAAAGAGGAGGCCACGTACCAGCGACTGTTCAGGTAAGCGTAGGTGCCCGCGGGTACTACCAGGAGGTAAGCTCCTCCCAAGACGGCGTAAAGCAGCAAGGTAATATACATAGATTTGCTTTAAGGGAATAATAACAGGGTCAGTCGGTTGACACGCTCAGCTAGCTGGTTAACTATTGTACCGCTTGGGGAGATACAGCGCGACTTTTGAGAATTTTTCAATTAGGGGTTGCGCTATTTAGGGTTTTGCGTGTAGAATAAAAGGCTGTTGTTGTCAGTGGGTCAAAACCACAGCAGCAGCTTCACGAAAGGGGGTGTGGCGGAATGGTAGACGCTACGGACTTAAAATCCGTTGACCCGAAACGGTCGTGTGGGTTCAAGTCCCTCCACCCCCATTAAATTTTCATGGTTTGTGAGCTAATAGTTTCAGATTGGCCTCAACACCAAGAGTTCTAATTTCCGCTCATCTTTCTCTAAATCCTAAGATGTGGCGGATTTAACTTTTCGGGCGGGCTAGAAGCCCACCCCACAAGAGTTGTAAGAAAGAGAATTCTTCAAATTAGATGCGCGCTAGCTTATAGTAATGCTTGCAAGATTTGTGGGATGGGCTTCTAGCCCGTCCCGGATTTGGGTGGATCTGGTTTTTGAAGCCTGAAGAAGCATGACCGCATATAAGTTATTAGTTATAATCCCATATTTTCTGCGGTCATGCTATAGCCCATACGGATATATTCGCTTGCATTGAGATGCACCCCCCGATTTGTGGGATGGGCTTCTAGCCCGTCCCGGATCGCCTGCTATATTACTCAGCAATTGGCAAAGTAATCGCAAATTCCGTCCCCTGTCCAATTTGAGAATTCATCTCAATTTTGCCTTGATGCTTGGCAACGATTTGATAGGAAATAGCCAATCCTAATCCAGTGCCTTTGCCGATCGACTTTGTAGTAAAAAACGGGTCAAATATCTGTTGGGCAGTGGCTGCGGTAATTCCCGGCCCATTATCCCGAATCTTGACAGTGATAGCATTATCTGCCGTAACTTCCGTGCAGATCCAAATCGTTGGTGAAAACGCTCTGTCTGCCTTTTTTACCTCCTCCAGCGCATCAATTGCATTGCCGAGTACGTTCATAAATACTTGATTCAGTTGCGCTCCATAGCACTCAACCGGAGGCAAATTAGCGTATTCTTTAATAACTTCGATACCTTGTTTGAGTCGGTGATTGAGAATTATCAGGGTGCTGTCTATTCCTTCGTGAATGTCCGCAGGTTTCATGTAACCGTCGTCTAAACGGGAAAAGTTCCGCATGGATACGACAATTTCGCGAATGCGATCGGCTCCCATTTTCATCGAAGCAAGCGTTTTTGGCAAATCTTTGCTGAGAAAGTCCAATTCAATGTCTTCGATGCAGTCTTTAATTTCATCCGGTGGGTTGGGATAGTATGCTTGATAGAGAGTTACCAAGTCTGCCAAATCTTGGATGTATCTATTAGCATGGTCAATGTTACCACCGATGAAATTAACCGGATTGTTGATTTCGTGGGCGATCCCTGCCACCATTTGACCGAGAGACGACATTTTTTCAGTCTGAATTAATTGGGATTGAGTTTCTTTTAGTTCTTGTGTATAATCGCTAACTCGCTGAATCAATTCATTGAAAGAAGCCGCTAAAACTCCGATTTCGTCTTCAGTTGTGACTGGTACTTGCAGGTTAAAATTAGATTCGCGGGCTACTTGCTGGGCGACGTTTGTCACGCTTTCGAGGGGTTGGGCAATGGCGCGGCTCGTTTTGTCCGCCAGTAACACGGCGAGGAGTCCTGAAATTACCATACTCCCGAGAATAATTCGGTTTCGCAAACTTTCAGCTTCTTCTAATGCTTCTACCCCTTGCATTTTTTGAATGTCTACAGTAGCAATTAATTGGGTTAAATGATCGGAAAGTTTATCTAGTACGATCGCCTCTTCGCCGCTGCGATTTCTCAACAATTGTAGCTGTGCCGACTCGATGCGGTTAGCTTCCAAATGCCACACTTCGGCTTCTTTTAATTGCAGTTTAGTTAGCCGATCGTAATAATCGATGACCATCGCATACCTTGGCAATATTGACTGCAAATCTTTCTCTTGTCTTGCTAGCCAGTCGGGATTTTTGATCGCAAAAAATTGTATTTCCGCAATCAGGATTTTCGCCTGATTGATTTGCTGGACAAACCGATCGTGTTCGTATTGCAGCCACACCGTGTTTCCCAAAACTGCCGGGAATCTCGCTGCGTGCGATCGGGCTTCAAATATGCTATTTTGCAAATTTTGCAACAGTTGCTGTTGTTGTTGAGCAACATTTACCTGAATTAAAGCTTGCTTGCGAAAGTAGTCTCCCACTTTCAGGCCCGCACCCGTTCCCAAAATCGCTATGCCGATAGCTAAAGCATAGCCATAGCTGATTTTTTGGCCTATCCGCAAATGGTTGAATCGTTCCCTTAGCCAGTTTAAATTAATAAATCTATGGTGTAACAATTTTTTCTGAGCAGAGTTTGCTGGCTCTACTTTGCTATCTTGGGGCTGAGTGTCGGTCAATAATAACATCGAAAGTTCCTCCCAAACAAATCAGGAGTAGTTGACATCCTGCACAATTTTTTGCAATATCGAGAAACAGCATAAACCTGTATTTCTCAGTTAATCAGTAGATTTGTTGAAAAATTATAATACTTCGTATTCTACTCCCTAAAAAAACGATAGGGAGATACAATAATTTTTCGGATTTTTAACTTTTTCGTTTTCTAGCCTGACAGTTGGTTGAGTACAAAATGTCAAACTAATCTTTCTATTGAATTTGCCAGATCAATTGCTATCTGAGCTGCCAGCCGACGCGATTTACCCCATAACGCCTTAATTATCTCTGTTCTTAGACAAAAGTGTTTGTGATCTGTATCAACAATTTATGTGATTATACGCAACTTTACAAAAATCATAAAAAAAGCTACAGTATTTTCACTTACTTAGTTAAGGATACAAGCTCTAACTACGGGTTCTTCCGGTTTTTTTTGCCAGTTCTAGGTGGGATTTCAGCAATTTTGCGAAAATATCGTCGCTGTCAGTAAATCCATAAGCTTGCATTACATTGGCGATCGACCTTAAAATACAGTTTATAAAGTTAGCTAGTTGTTTCTTCAAAAAACTTATTATAAAATTGAGTAATTCCCCACTGTTTTGGCAACTTTTTTTTAGTTCGGTACTATAAAATAGTAAAATCGAAACACCATCGCATTTCTCATCCCTAAACATTTTCTCTTTTAATCGTGGAGCACGTGTAATCATGGTAAAGTCTCAGTATGAGGGATATTCCGTCGGCAAAAAACACACTTCCGCACTCAGGGAAAACTTCGGGAATGCCAAAGTGTATGCACAAAATGCACAATCAGTGCTTAACAAAGCTACTGGATTTATCAGTGCTTACGATTTCACGCTAAATCCTTATCGGGGCTGTCAGTACGGATGCAGCTATTGTTATGCTGCTGCTTTCAGCCCGAATTCACAGATGCGAGATGATTGGGGAAATTGGGTAATTATCAAGCAAAATGCAGTGGCAATTCTTAAGAAAGAGTTAGAACGTTGGCACAAGAAAAACCCCGATCGCCCACCGACAATTTACATGAGTAGTGTCACAGATCCGTATCAGCCAATTGAATCGAAAGAACAACTAACTAGGCATTTGTTAGAAGTCATGGTTCCCTATCAGCCGACGCTGGTTATCCAAACTCGCAGTCCTATGATAACTAGAGATATCGATATTTTACAGCAATTCCAGCGATTGCGAATCAACATGAGCATTCCAACTGGTAGCGAAAAAGTGCGGAAAGATTTTGAACCAAAATCTCCGAGTATTCCTGCAAGACTTAAAGCTATTGCCAAACTGAAATACAGCTTTCCTTATCAAGAAAATTGCGAAGTCAGATTTTCTATAACTGTGACCCCACTACTACCTACCCTACCCGAAGATGAAGGTAATTTTATTAGCAAGCTAGAAGTTGTCGATCGGGTAGTGATTCAAGATTTTCATGCCAGCAACGAGCGATCGCTAATTGCATCAACGCGCTCAGAAGCATTAGCTCTTAAACAAAAGTACGCTTGGTGGTACAATAGCGAACAGCAGAGTTATCGCAAGTTTAAAAATAAACTCAAGGCGATGCTCCCGGATGTTGAAATCATGGAAGGCAAAGAGGGATTTGGCTATGAATAATCTGCTAGCTAACTGGTGGCGTTCTCAAAAGTTTAACCAAGCCGTTAAGAGTCAAAATAATCGACTTGCCCAAAAACTGTTAAAAGAAATACAAAATTCAGGGGCAAAATTATCGTGGCAGGAGAAACTATATAAAGAATGGCTACAGCTTGAAAAATTATTGCAACAAAAAAATAACCGCCTCCAAGAAGGCGATCGGCGTTTAGCAGAGTTAGAACTGGAACTGGGGTTCGGAAAAATTGATGCCTTTCCCGGAGATATTGATGACTTAAGCTTATTGACTCCGGATACACAATTTATTGAAGTTATTTCACAAAGTTTCAAGCTTAAAGAATGCGATGCCAGCATGATTCAATGCACAGGGATTTATGAAAAAGTATTTGATAAGTTTGAACAACATTTGGCTGGTTTCATCAAAAATGAGCTGAATAATTTGAGTCGGCAAAAAACAAATTTTGATTCTTTACTTCAACAAGCTATTGACGATATACAAAAACTCAAAGAAGGACAAGATCCTCGATACAGTTTTGAGCTAAGTCCTCACATCTATTTAATTAGGTATTTCCTAGATAACGTCTATTGTGCATATCTAGCTTGGTTTCTCATTTACAAAGCAGGATTATTACCAACTAAAGTCAATATCCTTGATATTGCCGCAGGGCCGGGGACAGTTGCCTACGGACTAGGTTTGTTCCTGCAAACTATTAACGACTTTTGTTTAATACCGCCAATGCACATATCCTATTACTCTTTGGAACAGCAAAAAGCTTTTCAATATCGCGGACTCCAATTTTGGCGGCAATATATGGAACCCCACGAGATCAATGCTTACTTTCGGTTTGACACTTCTAGTATCTTTGATGGTGAAAGTCAATCTAGAAAGATTCCTCAAAACTTTTTTGATTTTATTGTAATTTCTCACTGTTTTTTTAACGATGAGGATAGAAGAGAAAAATCCCATCGCATTTATAAGGATATATTTACGGATTGCCTGACAGATTGTGGTTATGTTTTGCTAATTATTCAAGAAAATAAGTTGCTTAAACCTTACAATATTCGTCAAATTGAAAGTTGCGAACAGGAGCTAAGTGTGGTCAAACAATTTCTTGATGATGTGGGGTTAAACTTGGTTTGGTATAAATATTTACATTCAACAAACAGCCGGACATCCCATCCGAATTTTGGAAAATTTGCTAGAGAAAATCTTCATACCCAGCAATTCATCAGTCCACTTTTTCGTAAGCACTTTAACTTACGTTATGACTTGAATTACTCAATTGATGATTATGTAATATTAGCCCAAAAATGAAGTTTTCAAATGAGTAAAATAACTCAGATATAATTTGATAGGTATTGAATTTTAATGCAAAAAAATATGCTCAAAAATTTGACTGACCCCTCTACAAATAAATTTCAAAATGGTTGGCATGGCAGCCTCAAGTTAGCCTACGCAAACCGTGACGGGGCTACCCAAATTATTCACAATCAAATGCAAGCGCCGCTCAAGGTACAGCGTCCGTTTTATCCTGAAGGGAAAGAGGTTTGTCACAGCGTAGTTTTGCACACGGCTGGGGGAGTTGTCGGGGGCGATCGCCTTTCGCTCAATTTCCACCTCCAAGAAAACGCCAAAGCCTTAATCACCAGTGCTGCGGCTGGTAAAATTTATCGCAGCAGCGGACAGTCAGCGCAACAAAATATTGACATTCAACTAGATACTGGCGCTCATTTGGAATGGCTTCCCCAGGAAACTATCGTTTTCGACGGCGCAGTTTACCGACAAGACTTGCGGGTAGAATTAGCACCGCAAGCCAGTATTTTGCTGTGGGAAATTACGCGGTTCGGACGCAGTGCTAGGGGCGAAAAGTTCTTGTCTGGAGAATGGCGATCGTACACCGAAATCTGGCAAAAAAACAGCCCTCTGTGGATTGACAGACAATGGCTCAAAGGTGGGGGCGAAATGCTCGAAAGCGCTCACGGCTTAGCAGGAAAACCCGTAGTTGCTACCCTCGCTTGGATCGGCGAACCAGTCACAGCCCAGATGCTGGAAAAAGTGCGAGCTTTGCGGTGCGAAGATACAATTTATTCCGGATCTGTAGCCGTTAATTCTGCTGCCGGCGTTACTCGCATTCCCAACGGTTTGCTGTGCCGATATCGCGGTTCGTCCACCGCTGCCGCCAGAGACTGGTTTGTCGCTATTTGGGAATTGCTGCGCTTGTCTTTTTCAGAACGCCCTTGCTGTTTGCCCAGAGTTTGGATAAAATAGCATTCTCTTTTAGTTTCACCTACTTTCTGTTTCCGGTGCAACACATCAAATGCAATACCCGCCCCCAGTACCAGACAGACTACTTCTTCCGATTGACTTTCGTCGTGACAAATATAGCCGATTTAAGTCAGAAATATGCGATCGGCAAAAAGTCGTTTTCGGTTCTTTGCTAAAGTCCAAAAACAAAAGGATAAATCACCTTGACACAAACCAGATGTTAACACTATCTTGAGTCATGGGATGTAATTACCGATGATTTGCCACGGCTGATAGTTGAACTTGAATAAATAATGCGATCGCACTTACAAGAATAAAAATGCAACTCACCCCCCAAGAAAAAGACAAACTGCTGATTTTCACCGCCGCCCTGCTAGCAGAGCGTCGCAAACACAGAGGTTTAAAATTAAACTATCCAGAAGCACTAGCCTACATTTCCGCCGCGATTTTAGAAGGAGCAAGAGATGGCCTCACCGTCGCAGATTTAATGAGCTACGGGACAACTCTCCTGACGCGGGAAGATGTGATGGAAGGGATACCGGAAATGGTGCATGAAGTGCAAGTTGAGGCGACTTTTCCCGACGGAACTAAGTTGGTGACAGTGCACGATCCGATTCGTTAAATAATATTTAAACCCACAGACTCGCAGGAGACAGATATGATTCCGGGAGAAATGATTGTTTCAGACGGTGAAATTGAGCTAAATGCCGATCGCCCAACAGTGCGGTTGCTGGTTGCAAATACGGGTGACAGGCCCATTCAAGTTGGTTCCCACTATCACTTTTACGAAGCAAACGAAGCCTTAGAATTTGAACGAGAACAAGCAAAAGGAATGCGGTTGGATATCCCCGCAGGTACAGCAGTTAGATTTGAGCCGGGAGATGAAAGAGAAATTCAATTAGTACCGTTTGTGGGTAGCCGTCAAGTCTACGGCTTTAATGGAAAAGTGAACGGTCATCTGGAAAGTTAAGTATGAAAGCAGAAAATCGTTTGCAAGTGTTGAATGTTGAATTGGGAATTTGTTAACTTAAAACTCATCCCAGTTAAAATAATGCAACTTTAACCTCGCAATCCCAACCAGGATCGCGCTCGGTCATCCTATGGAAAAGCTAAAATCAAAATGGTATCACTTACCAGAAAGAATTGGTTGAAAGCCTCTCCCCGATCGGGAGAAATTAAAATCAGACTATTCATTACTCCAATTCTCTTCCTTCTAGGTAGAGGTCGCTCTCCTTCGGTCAACTGTCAACTGCCAACTGTCAACTGTTGAACAGCACTACCGCTGGAGAGTGACAAAGCAATGTCAAAAAAAATTCTCTGCATAAGTGTATAAATGCCTTTCTTTTGTTAGTGAAACCTCAGACTTTTGAGCGAGTTAAAATCGGCAGTTTGCGATCGATATTGGTATTCAAAACCGCAAACATACACAGCAAAAGCGCATGATGAATCCAAAATTAGTTGACCAGATAAAACAGATGTTGAAGCAGAGTTTGCTTGCAACGTCGAGGCGTATCTGGAGAACCCCGTTAGATCGGCGTACCAGCATCAAATTATTAGATAACAGCATCGTTTACAAACAGCAGCACGAACCCGTCAACATACCTGCATTAACCTCAGTAAATGGAGTACCTTCTCGGTTTTTTACCACAGAAACAACCGTGTCTTTTGACCCGGATTATGTGTGGAAAATTTCCGTGAATAAACACATAGAGGCTCTAACTATTTGTACGTCTGGAAACACGCTGCTAAATCACAAGTTGCTGTTAGACCTAGATTTTCGGATTAGCGGCGCGGGTATTCTGGAATGGCCTTATAAATCCCACCAAATTACCTATCCGCTGGTAGTTGCTCCTTGGTCGCATTTGTGGTGCAGTTATTACGATTATGTGATTTTTGTACTGGCAAAACTTTGTAGGATTGAGGAGGCTTTAGGTAAGGAGATTTGGCAAGAAGCCAAAATTTGTTATCCTTTGCGCCATACAGCTTTTGAGTTGGATTTTCTGACCAAACTCGGTATTCCTAAAAGCTCGCTAATCGACACTCGGGCTAGAGATACAGGATATCATGCAGAAAGTTTAGTATTAGGAAACAATCAAGATTGGTATTTCCCCAGTCCTTACGATATAGAGCTTTTGCGGAAGAAATTCTGTCTCAAGGAAAATGTCAAGCCTTACAGGAAATTGTATCTTTCTAGAAGCGGGCAACGCCAGGTTAAAAATGAGGCACAAGTACGAGAGGTGTTGAAAGAGTTTGGTTTTGAAATTTTGGAAGATATTTCGCGCACTGTGGATGAACAAATTCGCCTGTTTGCAGAAGCAGCGGTGGTTGTTGGCCCTCACGGCGCTGGTTTTACAAATTTGTTGTGGTGTCAGCCTGGAACGAAAGTATTGGAATGCTTTTATGGCGGGTACACGCCGCCGTTTTTCTATTACATTTCCCAGATATTGGGATTAGAATACTCCCGTATGGTTGATAACAGCGACGATTCGGAAGATTGGAGTTTAATTAGCATGGATATGACGGTGGATGTGGAGGTTTTGAGAAGGGAAATCAAGAAAATGCTGGAATGAATTTACAAATCGACAAATGGGGCGATCGCACAAATGTTGTAAATATAGCCTTTCTCAAAAAGATGAGGTACTCATGGGCATAGGGCATAGGGCTCCGTGGGCATAGGGTTCCGTGGGCATAGGGCTCCGTTGGTTCCGTGGGCATTAGGGCATTAGGGCATACCTCACCACGCTTGAGAACCGCTATATTTGCTAACTCAGATTGAAGAACTCGGCACATAGTATAATTTAAGCGAGCCTCAACTGCCAACTAAAAAAATATTTATATTAGGAGAAAGCATGAGTTACAGAATGGATCGCCGCGCTTACGCGGAAACCTTCGGGCCGACAACGGGCGATCGCGTGCGGTTAGCTGATACTGAGTTATTCATAGAGGTTGAACAAGATTTCACAACCTACGGGGATGAAGTTAAGTTTGGCGGCGGTAAAGTCATTCGCGATGGCATGGGACAGTCGCCTATTTCTAATGCTGATGGTGCTGTTGATACGGTAATTACTAATGCTTTGATATTGGATTGGTGGGGGATTGTCAAGGCAGATATTGGGATTAAAGATGGCAAGATTTTTAAAATTGGGAAAGCCGGAAATCCTTACATTCAAGATAGGGTAGATATTATTATCGGGCCCGGCACGGAAGTAATTGCTGGTGAGGGAATGATTCTGACGGCGGGGGGAGTTGATACTCACATTCATTTTATTTGCCCGCAACAAATCGAAGTGGCGATCGCCTCTGGAGTCACTACCATGATCGGCGGCGGCACTGGCCCAGCAACGGGTACAAACGCTACAACTTGCACTCCGGGGCCTTGGCATATGTACAGAATGCTGCAATCAGCCGATGCTTTTCCGGTGAATCTGGGATTTTTAGGTAAGGGAAATAGCAGTCAACCTCAAGGATTAGTCGAGCAAGTTTTGGCGGGTGCAATGGGTTTGAAGCTTCATGAAGATTGGGGAACTACGCCAGCAACGATCGACAATTGTTTGAATGTAGCTGATGAGTACGACGTGCAGGTGGCAATTCACACAGACACTCTGAATGAAGCGGGATTTGTGGAAGCTACAATTGCTGCGTTTAAAAATCGGGCAATTCACACTTACCACACAGAAGGTGCTGGCGGCGGACACGCACCGGATATTATTAAAGTGTGCGGCCAAGCTAATGTTTTGCCTTCGTCTACTAACCCGACTCGCCCTTACACTGTCAATACTTTGGAAGAACATTTAGATATGTTGATGGTTTGCCACCATTTGGATCGGGGGATTCCTGAGGATGTGGCTTTTGCTGAGTCGAGAATTAGAAGGGAAACTATTGCTGCTGAGGACATTTTGCACGATTTGGGTGCTTTTAGTATGATTTCTTCTGATTCGCAGGCCATGGGAAGAGTGGGAGAGGTGATTATTCGGACTTGGCAAACGGCGCATAAGATGAAGGTGCAAAGGGGGAATTTACCCCCCCTAACCCCCCCTTACCAAGGGGGGGAAACAAGAGGGATAACCCCCCCTTACCAAGGGGGGGGAATAGAGGGGGGAAATGATAATTTTCGGGCGAAGCGGTACGTTGCTAAATACACGATTAATCCGGCGATTACTCACGGAATTAGTCAGTATGTGGGTTCGGTGGAAGAGGGTAAGTTGGCGGATTTGTGTTTGTGGCGGCCGGCGTTTTTTGGGGTGAAACCGGAGTTGGTAATTAAGGGTGGTGCGATCGCCTACGGGCAGATGGGGGACGCTAATGCGAGCATTCCGACGCCGCAGCCGGTGCATATGCGGCCGATGTTTGGCAGCTTTGGGGGGGCAATTGGGGCGACTTGTTTGACGTTTGTTTCGCAGGTGGCGCGCGATCGAGATATTGCAGCACAGCTCGGTTTACAAAAGCCAACTGTAGCAGTTTCCGGGACAAGGCAGATTAGTAAAAGAGATATGAAACTCAACGATTATTTGCCGCACATGGAAGTCGATCCAGAAACCTATGAAGTGAGGGCGGATGGACAATTGTTGACTTGCGAACCGGCAACTGTTTTGCCAATGGCGCAGAGATATTTTCTGTTTTGATTGGTTGTGCAGCCTCATCAAAACAATCCCAAAATTCCGTAGGGCGGGTTCACCAACTATCTATGAAATCCACAAACAATCTCATAAACCCGCCCCATCCCCGCGATTATTTAGATGAACATTTTACTAATAAATTATGGTACATTTGTATTGTTGGTGGGCGGGGGCGGGTTTATGAAATTATTCATTTTTACCGTAAATTGTTGGTGAACCCGCCCCTTGTATCTTAAAAGAGTCAGTCAGTCGATCGCCACGTCATTGATTCAATCATACCGATAATCAGGCGATCGTACAGACTTTCAGTCGAT
>NZ_JAEQCE010000123.1:0-13295 GCF_020738665.1 Microcoleus sp. PH2017_08_TRC_O_A | reverse complement strand
GTAGACTGACATTCCGGGCATTGCATAATATTCCTTTTAAATGTGTGTGATTTGTGACGCTCCGACGACCATTTCATCATACCCTAGTTCAGCAACGCCCAATCTCTTAGTCCGCCTTCGCGGACTTCGTTTGACAAGCAGCGATTTCAATCCCCAAATCATACAGGGGGTACCTTCACCAAAAACGCCACACACTCAACATGAGAAGTCTGAGGAAAGAAATCCGCAGGCTGCACCCGCGCTAACTGATAATCCCCATTTTCGCACAAAATCTTCAAGTCGCGAGCCAAAGTCGCAGGTTTGCAGCTAACATAAACAATCCGATTTGGTTTGATTTCCTTGATTGTTTCCAACACAGCGCGATCGCACCCTTTCCTCGGCGGATCGAGCAACACAATATCCGGTGTCAATCCCAAGGAAGGCAGCAAATCCTCTACAGTTCCCACTTGAAAATCGACATTTTTCAAATCATTTAATTCAGCATTTAATCTGGCTTGCTCGATCGCAGTAGGTTGCACTTCTAAACCGATCGCTATTTTGACTTGTTTTGCCAGCGGTAAAGTAAAAGTCCCAATTCCGCAGTAAGCGTCAACCAAAACCTCGCTTCCGTGCAAATTCAACTCCCCGACAATCACCTGCAACAAGGCCTCAGCAGCCTCTGTGTTTACCTGGAAGAAAGTATCTGCCCTTAGCTGAAAATTCAAACCCGCAAACTTTTCTCGCAGATAAGACTGGCCAGCAATGCAGCGAGTTTCTGCACCAAATATCACATTTGTTTGAGCTGCATTCACATTTAAACAAACACCTACAAGTTGAGGATATTGTTTCAGCCACTCAGCAGCTTGTGCTTCAATTCCCGGCAACTCTCCGGTGCGAACTATTAAAGTTAGCAACATTTCTCCCGTGCGCCGTCCGATTCGCAAGGACAAATGACGCAATTCTCCTGTATGTTGCTTTTCGTCATAGACTGGCCAATCCCGCCAGTGAATGTCTTCTTTGACTTCTTTCAACAAAGGATTGAGGCGCGGATCTTGCACCGGACACTGATTTAGATTGACTAATTTGTGGGTGCTTTTTTGATAGTAACCTGCTTGCACTTGACCAGTCGCAGAAATTGCTACCGGATAAGTCGCTTTGTTGCGGTATCCCAAAAATTGGGGAAATCCTTCGATTTTTCCCGTTAAGATTTGATCGACTTGCACATCGTTAAATCCGCCAATTCTTTCTAAGGCTTGAATTATTTGATTTTGCTTGGCTGCAAGCTGATATTCATAATCTACGTGCTGCCACTGACAGCCACCGCATTTGTCGGCGACAATGCAGTTGGCTCGGATGCGGTGTTCTGATGCTTCCAGAAGTGTGTCCAACTTGCCTTTAGCATAGCTGGATTTGACTTGCACGAGGCGCACGAGGATGCGATCGCCCGTGACGGTATCGGGGACAAACACCACTAACTCACCAAAACGACCAACTCCGTCTCCGGTGTCTGCCAAGTCGGTAATCTCTATCTCAATCAGTTGACCTTGCTGGCAAGGGTTTGCCACTTTCGTCGAGTTTCGGGTGGGGAATTTAGATTTGGTCACAAGTAGTCGTGGTAGGATTTAATATGGTAATGCAATATCGCTCTCTCTTGTTTGAGATGAGTCGTAGCGAAGCGAGGCGCAAGCCATCGCACTCAAGCTCAAGTGCAGGCAGTCTTCCTGCTTCCGAACCCCTTTCTGCTACAGCCAAAGCTTGCGTTAGACAACATTGTCCTCGATCGAGCCTGTGCGATATGCTATTGGGGCTTGATGGGCCAAAACTCGTGAAACAGTCTAAATGTCTGCCGACATCCAAACTCTCGATCGCAGTTTTTGAATTTTTCCCAGAGTACCTTGGGACACAAGGAAACTAGCTTAGCTAGACAGGCGAGAATCCCCAGCCCATAATCTTTGATTTGGGTTGGGATGAAAGACGCGCGAGGATATGAGCGACCCTCCAAGCGATGTTGAGCGTAGCCAACCAGTAATGGAGGGTGGCGACGAGACGAGCAAGCACTCCGCAGTAATAATTGCGGTAAAATACTCATAGCTTAGATCAAAGAATAACAATCTGGGTCTAAGTCAAAAGTTTTGATGTGACAAGTGGGGCGGGACGTGTTCCTCACTATAAAACGCCGTAGAGGGAAACGATTGGAGTACCTTGAAGGAAGATCTTGATATCCTTGACCGGACTCAGATGCCTACAACATACCGCTTGCGGTTCGTGTAGGAGCGTCACTCACTAAGCATAACGCTTGCGGAGGTTGACCGCCTGCTTCTAAGATCGATTAATGTTAGCAGCAAGGTAAGTCGCCGAAGCAAGAATCTCATCTTTAACAGATGAGAATGTCAATGAATCTTTTCCTCAAATATCCTCAAATTTTGAATAACAATGAGCGTAGTTAGCCAATTTATTCTCCAAGCCGATGACGAACTTCGTTATCCCAGTACCGGCGAACTCCAAAGCATCAATGATTTTTTTAAGACGGGAGAACAGCGGGTGCGTATTGCTACTGCGTTGTCTGACAGTGAGAAAAAAATTGTTGAAGAAGCTAGCAAAAAACTTTGGAAAAAACGCCCTGATTTTATCTCCCCAGGGGGCAATGCTTACGGCCAGCGCGAACGGGCTTTGTGTCTGCGCGATTACGGCTGGTATTTGCGCCTGATTACCTACGGTATCTTGGCCGGTGACAAGGAACCGATCGAAAGCATCGGTTTGATTGGCGTTCGGGAAATGTACAATTCTCTGGGCGTTCCTGTTCCTGGCATGGTTGAAGCTATTCGCTGTTTGAAGGAAGCTTCTTTGGCTTTGCTCAATCAGGATGATGCTAGGGAAGCTGCTCCTTATTTTGATTATATCGCTCAAGCAATGTCTTAGTTGAAGAGGCGATTTTTTTCATGGATGTGGCGGAACATTCGCGGGTGATTTTTGGGGTAATTTTATCTCGCCATTGCTCGCAAATGTTTCGCTTCTGTTGACAGTTGACAGTTGACAGAATCGAAGGCAATGGTTTGAGCAATTAACAGCTTCCTCATAGTTGGGCGCAGTTACTCTAGTTAGGAAATATGCTAAGTTTCTGTTAGGAAGCAATGCAGTTTGCGCTTTCCCAGATTTCGAGAATGTCTTGTCTTTCAATGCACATTTCAATTAAAAAGTCAAGGGTTTTTTGGAGATATTGTTTTTTGAATTTCCGGCTGTCGTACTGAATCGATGTTTTGAGCTGCGAGAGTTGTCCAAGTGTGGGGCAGGTTTGGATTTGATGGGCGATCGCATTTTGCCATTCTTCCAACTTGCGGTACGAGATAAATTGTCCGCCGCCTTGATGATGCACGAACACTACGTAAGCCCAGGATTCGACTCGCTTAATCAGATTTTGACTTATTTTCAGGAATTTGGCGATCGATCGGGCGGTGATACGGAGCTTTTTCGAGGGTTGGATGCGGCGAAACAGTGGTGTCATGGCTGAGTCACTCCTGAACTTGGGTGAGTTGGTGTATTCCTGTATTATATCATTCTACACGAATGCAGACAACTTGCAGTAATGTTTCTAAATGTGTCATGCTCAAATCCTGTGTGCAGCCTCGATCGAGGCCAAAGTACAGCTAGCTTAAGAGTTAAATTGGATCTTTCAAAATGCCGGGATTTCTTGACTTTAAGGCTGTCGTCGAGCAGGAAAAACTGCGCCCTGTGCGATTCACGGATACGGGACGCAATAGATTGGGCAAACTTCTGAAAGCAGCTAGAGAGATTCGCGGCTGGTCAATTATCGAAACAGAAATGGTCACAAAAGAATACGAGGCCGCTCTGTTTCGGACAGCAGGAGAGCCTGTACCAAAAGATGTCGGCATTAGTAATGCTACTGTCAGTCGCTACGAACGGGGAAAGCTAGAAAGTTTGGATTGGCGATCGCTCTCCCTGTTATGCTTTGTCCTAAAGCCGATCGACCCGGTAATAGGAGAAGCATTGGAACCCACAAACGCCCTTTATATAGCTTGCGAACATCCGCCGTACAACAATGCCAAACTCTATGACTAGATTATTTGCAATGGGGATGACTGATGGTTGTACCAAACGTTGAGGTTTAGCCGTCAAATGTCAGGACTCTCTAACAAGGCTGTGGCAGACAAAGAGCAGGAATTGCGTCCCGTTCGCTTCACGGAGACGGGGCGGATGCGTTTGGGTAAGATGTTAAAGGCTGCAAGACAGACAAAAGGTTGGTCTGTTAGCGAAACACAGTTCAAAACCAGGGGGTACGAAGAGGCGCTGTTCATCGCGACAAATCAACCCGTACCCAAAGATGTGGGTATCAGTGCAGCCACAGTCAACCGTTATGAACGCGGGAAGTTGGATAATCTAGACTGGCGATCGCTCTCCCTGTTATGCTTTGTCCTAAAGCCGATCGATCCTGTGACAAATCAACCCCTGGAACCGACAAACGCTCTCTATATCGCTTGCGAACATCCGCCTTACAACGATGCGAAGCTCTACGAGTAGGTGAATCAGCTTTTTTGGGCGGGCTCGCGTGCCCACCCCACAAGAGCAATATTGAGTAATTGTGGAATAGGCATCTTGCCTGTTCTTGGGCATAATATTGATGACTAGCTTACTGCGGGCCCTTTTGCTTCGCCAGTAAAGCCTTAGCTTGTTCCCACAAAGCGTCTAACTCTTCGGGCGGATAATCGGATAAAGGTCGATCGCACGCAGCCTCAACTTTAGCAAACCGCTGTACGAAGCGATCGTTCGTTCCCTGCAAAGCAGCCGACGCATCTAAATCGTACCAGCGAGCCAATTGAATCAACACAAACATAATATCTCCCAATTCCGACTGCTGCGCGGCCTTATCCTCGTGTTTGAGAGCGTGTTCAAATTCCGCCATTTCCTCGTGAAACTTATCCCAAACGCCGTCTACACTGTCCCAATCAAAACTCACCTCCGCAGCTTTTTGAGAGATTTTTGCAGCGGCAGTAATTGGCGGCAAAGTGCTAGCATAACGGCTCATTTTTGAGGCTAAAGTTGGTGGCTTTTCCGCAGTTATGCCCTTTTCTGCTGCTTTGATTTTTTCCCAATTTTCGTTAACTTCATCGACACTGTTAATTTCCGCATCCCCGAACACGTGGGGATGGCGCCGAATCAGTTTTTCCGTGATTCCCGCAGCGACTTCGGCGAAGGTAAATTGTTCGGATTCGCTGGCAATTTGAGCTTGCAAAATTACCTGTAATAATAAGTCGCCCAATTCTTCAACGATCGCACTTTTGTCTCCTTTACGAATCGCGTCGGCGGTTTCATAGGCTTCTTCGATGATGTGCGGAATCAGAGTTTCGGGAGTTTGGGCTAAATCCCAAGGACATCCGCCGTCGGGCGATCGCAATGAGGCCACAACTTCTATCAGGTTTTCGAGTGCTACGAGCGATCGACTGTGGGAATTAGACATTAGAATTTACCTTAAGTAGAAGGAAGAAGGAAGAAGGAAGAAGGAAGAAGGAAGAAGGAAGAAGGAAGAAGGAAGAAGGAAGAAGGAAGAAGGAAGAAGGAATACATAGACAGCCAGCTCGATCGCGAGCGATATTTTACATTTTATTAGGTGGATTTACTTGTTCACCTCTTAGATTTGCTAGACGTGCGGCGGGGAGATTTGCTTTTGCGCCTCTTAATAGTCTTCGGAGGGTGCAACCCGCTCAATCCTTTCTTTTTGAACTGTTTGTAAGCAGAACCGCCCCAATCGCTAAGATAGTGGCTCATCGCGCCCAATTCCAGACCGACGTAGATGGCTATAAATTCGATATAGTGTTCCAAGAGCGATCGACCGTAACCCAAAACCGCTTCCTGCCAATTTCCGGCTAAGTTGCCAATTTTTTCGGCGATCGTCAATCCCAAGACTCCTATAACGGCGATCCAGGTAGCGAGGTACAAGATTCGCAAAGCCGTGCCGATCAGAGGCCCGTGGGACAAAAAAGAGCGGTGGCGCAGGCTTTTTTGGTAGGGAAGCCAAATAAATTTGAACCATCCCCAGCGCTGATACTGACATGAGTAAATATCTAAATCCGGGCCAAACATCAGTCCGCCGACTAAGAAGCTGCCGGAAACGAGCAAAGTCAGGTTGCTGTTTTGAGTATGGCCAAAGGTGACGCCTGCCACCAGGGGCAAACACCATAGGGTGATTCGATCGTGCGTGCGGCCAGAGGGCATTAAAAGTTTATGATTTTTTTAGTTGATCTTTCTGGGATACTGTGATATGATAAGTCCCTGTAAGCGCAATTGGGCGATTAGCTCAGTGGTAGAGCGCCTGCTTTACACGCAGGATGCCGTAGGTTCAAATCCTACATCGCCCATATCCAATTGAAAAGCTGTTTCCACTGTTTCCAAGGGCTGGAAGTTTTAACACCTTCGCTCTGTGCCTTTGCTTGGCAACAGGCAAGATGCCTGTTCCACAAGAAGAAATTTAATGTCTTGTGGAATAGGCCGGACAGCCTGTTGTTAAAAAAACTTATTGGGAATGGTGCCAGATGTGCGATCGACCAAACTTAACATTTTGTGGCGGATGTCCCACAAGTTGACACCCAATGCTGGAAAATTAATCTATTGATTGATTTTCCTTTTTAACATCGTCAGATATATGAAGCCTAAAATAACTAGCCCGATCGCCTGGAAACAAGCTGAACTTCTCATGCAGCCGGCGATGATCCGAGTGCTAGACAACATCCGCAAACAACTAGAGGAGTCAGTCTGGACAGGAACTTATCAAGAAGTGCAGGTTCCGATTCCCGGCTATCAACTAATTTTAGAGCATCAAGGCGAGCACAGATCCGTCGATATTTGGGAACTTTGCTATCGAGTCTGCTTTGTCAACTACCAGCGGGCCCACACTCAAATGCAAAGCCAGGAAGTTGTAATTGACACTTTTTTAATTGACGAGGACACTGGCGATGTAGACTGGAATCGTCTTGATGCCAAAGCGAGTCAATTAATACAAGAAGTTTTTGCTAATTTGAGTCAGTTGACAGTTGACAGTTGACAGTTGACAGTTGTCATGGGTAGTTAGAAACCGGGTTTTTTCAGGACAAACGCGTTACAGCCAGAAGATTATGAAAAAAACCCGGTTTCTCGGCCTGTGAGTGCGATCGCAAACTCAAAACCAAGCATTAATAATTCAATACACGCTGAAAGCTTAAATCTCAAATCCTATGCTAATTCAAGAATTGCACGACATTCAAGCCGCAGCAGGCGCTACTTTTGCAGAGTTAGCAACCACAGAAACAGTCCCTATCAGTTTTGGTAACGACGGTGCCGCCATCGCAGCAACTAAACAAGGTGTGGCTTTGTGCGATCGCACTCACTGGGGACGCATTCAAATCTCCGATAGCGATCGCCTGCGGTTCTTGCACAATCAAAGTACCAATAACTTTAACATACTCAAACCCGGTCAAGGTTGCGACACCGTGTTCGTCACATCCACAGCTAGGACGATCGACCTCGCCACCGCCTATGCTACAGAAGATGCTGTAATATTGCTAGTTTCAGCCAACCGCCGCCACCAATTGCTCGAATTGCTCGATCGTTATATTTTCCCAATGGATCGCGTAGAATTAACAGATATAACCGATACAACCGTTGCTTTCAGTCTCCTCGGCCCCGAAAGCACTCAACTACTAGAAAAACTCGGAGTTACCGAACTAGACAATCAATCCTACGCTACTCACAAATCGATAAAAACCCCCCCTCTTTCGGCGGATGAAGGGGAGGTTCGAGTTGCTGTTGGTAGCGGTTTAGCAACTCCTGGATACACGTTAATTGCGCCAGCCAGCGACGCAGCCCGCTTGTGGACTGAGTTAGTTAAAGCTGGGGCCGTACCAATGGGCGATCGAATTTGGGAACAACTGAGAATCGAACAAGGACGCCCCGCACCCGATTTTGAACTCACAGACGATTACAACCCCCTAGAAGCCCGCCTTTTACACACAATTACTTATGACAAAGGCTGCTACATCGGCCAAGAAACAATTGCCCGGTTGAACACCTACCAAGGAGTCAAACAAGAACTTTGGGGCGTGCAATTGAGCGGCCCCGTTGAGCCCGGAACAGTCATCACAATTGGAGAAGAAAAAGTCGGCAAACTCACCAGTTTTGTCAAAACCGAATCCGGCTATTTTGGACTTGCTTACATCCGCACCAAAGCCGGAGGCGAAGGACTGAAAGTGCAGCTAGGAGAAATTGCCGGAGAAGTAGTAAACCTACCTTATTTAAATTAATCAGCATAGGTTCGTAGTGAGGACTTCAGTCCGCATAAATCAGAGGACTGAAGTCCTCACTACGAACCCAGAGCGCCTGTTTTAGTGGACATCAAATAATGACATATCCCTCCCTTAAAACAGCTTCACTAACCTGCGGATCCGGCTCTACAGGGTCGCTGTAATAAGTTTCAATATGTTTAATAAAACCTTCCCGATAAGCTTTCAGATATGATTCAAGTGCTTCGATATCCTGCTTTTTTGTCGCGTAATACCATTTTTTTAAAGATGTGCTAGAGATAAATAATGTAAAATCCAAGACCATCCTGTGAGAAACCAATGACATGATTCGTTAAAGATGCTAAGATTTCCTGAACTTTTACGCGGAGTTGGTCAAGATTACTAAAAACTAACTTTCGCTTAAAATTCTTTGATGTATTCCCACACTCTTTCTGTTGGATTTACTTGACAGACAATGAGGAGGCTGAAATAGTAAAATAATATTGTCTGGCAATTCAGATGTGCTTAAAAGATGACCCGGAGCATTATCGACTTGAATGATATGCAATTCATCGGGATATTCAAGCGACAATTGTTCCAAATATGCTTGAAAACAAACTTTATCTAAATGGGAAAACTCCCCAAAAAAAACTTCGTCCAGTAGATGGATATACTGCTCCGTAAAGCCAGAAACATTTAAATTTCCATTGATGTTTTCCTACGGGTTTTACACCCCGTAGTGTTATTCTTCGTCTCTGAATTGTATGTAGTCCTAATCGAGTTTCGTCACTACACCAAAACAGAAATCTTTTGTATTTCTTTACTTGGTCAGGAGCTTTATTCAGCAAGGCTTTGATTTTTTGAGACAGGCTATTTTTGAATTCATTAATTGCCGTTAAATTTTGTTCACTACTCCGGGGCCTTGGGATTTTTAATTTACTTTTTAACTACCCTTTAACCAAGGAGTATACAGCTTGATAACTACTAGGTATCTCTTTGATCGACCATAGCCAGAGATGAACTTCTTTATAACTAACTGGAAAATCCTTCGGGGTCTCTCAATTCTTGTTGTAATGCAGCAGCTACTTCAACCGATTTTTTTTTGGGTCTACCAAAAATCTGCCGATTTTTTAACAAGTTTTCTATGCCACCCTCTTTATATTGAAAGAGCCAGCGATGAATTGTGGTTTCACTTTTACCCAAAAATGACGATACTTCTCGGACTGTTTCTACTTGTCTTGACTGAAACAAATAAAGCATTTGAACTTTATTATATGCTAAAATTCTTTTTTGTTTTTTCCGAATCTCTAGCAATACTTCTATAGATTCGGTAATCTTTATATGAGGACGCCCAGACATTTTAATGTTCTCCTTTACTTGGAAGGTAACTCTAGCATAACTTTAAAAAAATGGTATTACACATTTTCAGCGCCGATCGCGAGTCAAAGTCTTTTGAGCTAAGGGTTTTAGGCTTATTCAGCAATCCCTATGTATTCTAGATAATGCCATCACTGCTAAGGTTCGCCAAAATAGGATCACGGACAACTAAAGTGAACAGATTCCTTTGGACTTCATACCAATTGCTAATTATCTTTTTAGAGCGCATCAACTCCAATTTGATAAATGCGTGAAGTGAGCAAAATATGTGAGTTTTGATCGCAGAGGTGTCTCTCACCATGAACCGACAAATTCCACATACTTGTTTTAGTCCTCTATGAAAAGTTTCAATGCCCCAATGTATATCGTGAATTGTGATAAATTCACTTCGACTTGTTTCTTGCAGCTTGGACAGTTGTGGCAGATATAAAATATAATGTCTAGAGTCTTCTTTTTTAAAGTCTTTCCTAAACAATTTTATAAATCCAAATTCTTTCAAATGAGTTATTAATCCTTCATCTGCTATCTCTAAATTACTTACCTGGCAATACTTGTGCGGCTCATTAGAGACGGTTCTGTTTTTTTAAATCCCGAATAAAAAAACAGTTTCTGGTTTCTTAGAAACTTTAAGTTTTCTACTCCTGAATACCAACTATCTCCCGTTACTATTCTTGGTTGTACTCCCGATTCTGTGATTTCCCTCACCATTTATCTAAAATAATCGTTTTTGGTTTTTCCCTCTCTTTTATCGTAAATTCTGTAATTGATTGGCACTGAATTACCATAGATGTCACTATAATATAGCGTGATTAAGTTTAATCCTCTGATCGGCTTATGGTATTTACCTGACCAAAAATAGCTAATTAATTCTGTATGTTTTGGTTCACTATACAGCTTTTATATGACTGTATCGTCAACACTTAATATACCTCCTTCTAAGTTGATAAACTTTTCTATTATCGAAAATAAATCTGACGGTTCATATCTCTCTCTCACCAAAAAGCCATTAATACTATCATGGGAAACGTCTCCCAATATCTCTGAAGTGCCTACTGCACCCCCCAAACTTGGGTTCTGAGAGTAAAAATAAGGTGTATAGCTCCTTATTGCATCGCGCTGTCGAGGTTTTAGTTATTTTTCTGATTGTCCGATACCAGGCACGTAGATGTTCCCTCTTTATCAATGCACTATTTGGTTATTTTGTCAATGCGTAAGTCCTAATTTACTGAAACATTAGCTATATTTGGTAACCTGCCATACAGATAGCTTGAGTAGTAAAAGGCTGTGGAATCGCTGTCAAATATAATGTTAAGAGTTTTAACGCTTGCGCTACTTTATATGAACTTTAAAATTGCGTCAAAACTCGTATGTGATTGCAAAGAAATAGTAAAGATATGTTTTGAGTATTGCCAACAGCCAGCAACTTAAGTTTATAGTTGTAGAGACAAATGTTTGATAGATCGTGTTCCAACTTGGTCGATCGCCAAAATAAATAGGTAAAGAAATGCTTAATAAAACTACAAGTAGGCTGAAGACAAGCAATAAGTATGAGAGCCGATAGGGTATCTCTACCATAGGGTGTCTTTCCCATCAAGTCGCTTTCAGTCTAAAAAATCTTAAAATCAAGCAGACTTTAAAAGATTCTGTCCCTCGAAAATCAGTTTAACAACTCGCTTATCAGCAACCGTATTTCTAGAATCTCAAGGAGCCAACAGTGAAAAGTGTAATTAACCCCTCAGAAGTGTTTGAAGGTGCTAGCAAAGCCGAAATAATCGATCGCATCCAACGGTTAGTTCCCCCAGGTTCCCCGGAACCCCAAGATCCTGAAATCCTAGCAGCCCTAAAAACTCTCACCGCACAGCTAATCACCGCCTATCAAGCCGACGGACAACTAGAAAGCGAACCTTTTACCGACGTGCGCGATCGTACAATTCACCTACAGGCATCCGCAGTCAACAGCAAAATCAAAGGAAAAACCATTCTCGTAACCGGGGGAGAAGGATGCGTCGGCGCTTTCTTAATCGAAAAACTCATCGAATTAGGCGCAACCAAAATCATTTCCGCAGACAAAGCCCGATGTCAAAACCCCGGAGAAACTCTCCCGCATTTTAACAAAGAAGGTGAAGTAACTTTCTATGCGGTTGACATTCGCAACTGGGAGGCACTGAAACATATATTTGAGGTAGAAAAACCAGAGATTGTTTTTCACCTAGCAGCCCAACGCCAACCCGGACTAGCTGAAATCAAAATCCGAGAAACAGTTACAACCAGCCTGTTAGGATGCAAACACGTCATCCAGCTATGCGAAGAATACGGCGTAGCAGACTGCATCTTCTCTTCCACAGGCAAAACATCTCGATACTTTACAACCGAAGTTTACGCAGCCTCCAAAAAGTTTGCCGAATGGCAATTTGCCAAAGCAGCTCAAGCAGGAAACGTCACTTACGGGATGGTTCGCTTTACTCATATGTTGGAAAATAGCTTGTTCTGCGAGCAAATGTCCAAAAAAGTAGAGCAAAGTAAAACTGTCAACGTTCATGCTCCCCACCGCTACGTCACCGCTCAAAATCTTGTCGAAGCCGTACATTTATTGCTGAACGCTCTGGTAGTCTCCGTTCCCGGAAAACTGAAAATTGTCGCAGTCAGCAATCTCGGGTGGCCGACAGAAACCTTGGAAGTTGCTCTTTATAAAATTCTTGAATCAGGCAAAAATCTGCCGATTTATTTTCAAGGACTTTTACCGGGATACGAAGAACCATTTTTCCTCGGACAGTTTGACTGGAGCAAGCCTACAGACATCCATCTGCTAATTAATGTTCTGGAAGATCCTTTTAGAATCATTGATGATGCTGGCGACATGGTAACTGTAGAATTAGCTCCTTTTTCTTTGCGCGTGTTAGATGGACAAGTGTCAAACTTGGAAAACTTAATCAACACTCCAGATTTACCGGAAGTGGAAATCAAGCACGCTCTAGTCGCAGCAGAAAAAGAAGTTATTGCTTCCTCTTTTGCATGGAGTTCCCCCCAAGAGTTGTTAAAGATTTTGCAGTGGGGAGTCAATCCCAAGAAATTGCAAGGTTACGGAACAGAAATTGGTGACTACACGGAGATTATCGAACTCCTGCTGCAAGGAATGTACGGGCGGCTCAACGAAGAAGTCTTGAAGGATGCCGGAATTACTGCTGATGAATTTGAGCAGTTAGTTGACAGTCTTTCTACGCTGGATTCTATTCAAGCAGAAGTGGGATATTTGCGATCGATATCGAGATGTGTCAGACAATCTGTACTCCCCGCACACTTCACCAAAAAAAAATCTGAACCTTCTCCTGTCCACGATGCAGCGTAATTGGAAAATAGTTTAGAGATGGCTTTGTTGATTTTAGTCGATTAAAAATAGAACATCGCAAACCCGGTTTCTTTGAAATACCGGGTTTCTTAATTCTAGGCCTATTTGAGGTTAAGTTAAGTGATTTATAGCATTTCGAGCGAAAGATGAGGTATAACTGTAAATAAAGTTTTTGAGGCGATTTCACTTACTATATAATCACTATCTGAGGGCTAAAGCCCAACAACATACCTCAGCTATCTGAGGGCTAAAGCCCAACAATATACCTCAGCTATCTGAGGGCTAAAGCCCAACAATATACCTCAGCTATCTGAGGGCTAAAGCCC
>NZ_JAEQCE010000122.1:0-35815 GCF_020738665.1 Microcoleus sp. PH2017_08_TRC_O_A | reverse complement strand
CAGGGGTTGTCTCTTTCATGGGTCATTTTTTAACGTTATCTGCTTGCTATGTAAGCATTATAACCTATTTTTATCGTATTTTCTGTTTAAGTCCCGTTAGGATAGCCAAAAGAGCTTCTACTTTGAGAAAGAAAGAGTGGCTTTAGGCAGCATTTCGGGTTTTTATATCTCTTTGATTGGGCGAGTTGATGTATCCCCAGAGCCACTGAGGCGCGCGTCTATTGTGTCATCTGGAAAACAAACTATAGCGGTTCTTAATCGTGGTTAGGTATCCCCGATGCCCTGTTTGGCCGATGCCCCATGCCCATGAGTACCTCATCTTTCTGAGAAAGGCTATAGTAGTTTTTATCGGTGTTTTCACGTTTAGATCAGTCCGCGTTTTTTCAGCTTTGCTAACGCATCTTCAGCCGCATTTTTCTCAGCATCTTTCTTGCTTTTGCCTTTACCTTCTCCATAGGATTTGTCTCCAACATAAACTTTAGCGAGAAATTCGGGCTGATGGGGCGTTCCTCCTGCTTGGACTGTCACGTATTTGGGCGGAGTCGTGTCACCGTTGGCTTGTACCCATTCTTGAAAGCGGTTTTTCGAGTCTACAGTCGATCGCGTTTCCACCACATTGTCGGGAACAGAATCAAACATTTGCCACACAAACTCGCGAACTTTGTCCATATCTTCCGTGTCGAGATAGTAAGCGCCAATGAATGCTTCAAAGGTGCTGCTGAGCAAATTTGGATTAGTAATTCCACCTTCTCGATAAGCTCCTTTGCCGAGCCGCATTTTTAAGTCTAAACTGATTTCAGTAGCAAATCTGGCTAATTGTTTTTCATCTACCAATGCAGAACGTCGGCGAGTCATTTGATCTTCTCCCATTTCTGGGTGACGCTGATAGAGATATTCGCCGCTGAGAAATGTCAGCAAAGCATCGCCGAGAAATTCTAAGCGTTCGTTGTCTGCTTCGCGGAATGTGGGGTTTTCGTTGACGTAGGAACGGTGGGTTAATGCTTGGCGCAGCAGTTTTTCATTCTTGAATTGGGGAATGGTTATTTGGAGTTCTTGTGTTTGATTAGTTGATGGCATGGGAGTTTGATAATTGTTATTGATTTTGGAGTTTCTTGTTGTTATGTTGGCGGACATGAAAGAGCCGCAGATGGCGGTTGGTTTGGAGAATCTAGTTTATCAAATAAACTAGATTTTTGCTATCTGCGGCGGGGTAAATGTCGAGGTTGTTTATGCTGTGACTTTGTAAGTCTCGATCGACTTTGGCAATTCATCGATCAAGTAAAATCTATCTGCAAGCTTTTTGAGATTGTGACTATCATTACCTTTGCGGGCAACAATTATTACCTTCTTCCCCTTTTCATGCAGCTTCTGAATCAAAATCTCACCGTAGCCGTCTCCAGAGACAATAATAAATGTGTGTGGGTATAGGCTACTTGAAGCCTCACTAAAGCAGTCTGCTGACAAATGAAAGTCTACAGCATTTTTAATGTTTTGGGATACATGAAAACATTCAAAATTTTGAGAGCGCAAATTTACTTGTGCTGCCTTATTTTGTTGTTGCCAATTATCGTAAACTTTGCGGTTAACTACATATCCAAATTTATTAGCCAAGAGCAATAAATCTGGGGATAGTTTTAAGGTTGGGATGTTTTGATAATCCCAATAAATGGAAACTAAAGCTTGCTGTTGGTAGATTAATCCATTTGAGGTTCGATGAGTGTCCATTTGAGTAATTCCTAAAATTTGGTGGGCTGGACAGCCTCGACATATCACGCATCTAGCATTAATGGAGTGTTGTCTGTGGATTTGCTCAAAAATGAACATCTCGGCACAAGACAATCTGTTACCATAAAACACTTTGATTTTGTAGGGATTTGATTAGCGTCTTAGCTACAGGGTTGATAGAACTGTAACGAGCTTAGTAGCAGCCCGTTGAAGGGAAATCTAACTCTATAATGTTTCGATTTATGTCAAGCTTGTATTAACTTGTTAAAACGACATTAGACTTAATTTCCGCTCAACGGGATTCTAGAAACTTGCTACAGTTCTATCAACCGTGCAGCTAAGACGACTCAATCAACATTCCTTAATTTTGAATGCGATATTTAGTTTTAGCTCTGCCTTTAATCTAGCTTTTTGAATTTTTGATGTCAAGTATTTAGTAAAAATTATTTTTCTGACATTCTTAGACCTCTGAGCAATATTTTCGTGAACCTGACACCGATCGCAAGTTACGCGCTTGCGACAAGAGTGAAACCCCGTTTCTACGAGATTTGGCGACTACTCACAGAACATATCGGGAGAAACCCGGTTTCTCACCCCCGTGCGATCGCCCACAAGCCCCTCTACACATCGATTCATCCTGCTGACAAGCAGCATTTGAAAAATAAATGTAAAAATATGTTGCAATGTTTCTTTCGCTATGTTAAGTTTAGTTACATAAGGTTGAAATACAACGAGGTTTATGGTCATGGAAAACAAAGACGCAAAAGTAGGCTTCACCGAGTTCGCTGAAACCTGGAACGGTCGTTTGGCAATGCTAGGCTTTGCGATCGGCTTAGCTACCGAATTCCTCACCGGTCAAGGCATTCTCTCTCAAATCGGTTTGATGTAATCAGCTTAACTCCATACAAGAGCTGTAATTTGTGGGGGCGATCGACCCCCTTACAAGTGCGATCGCCCGCACGCAAATAAGTCCCTTCACTCACAGTGAAGGGACTTTTGCATTTTTTATTAAAAAGTCAAACCGATGGCACAATCAAAAAACTTTTTCGTCTCAATATTTATCGTCAGTCAAACTCGATCTTTCCTAAGCAATTCCTACTGAATCCAAAATTCTCGCTTTAGGAGTCAAACCAGTAAGCTTCACCAAGCCTTCTTGTTTGTGAGTCCGCAGGCTGTTACCTAAAATCATCTCCGACAGATCCGGCATTTCCTGCCAGCAGCGCGAGCAGAACCAATAAACGCGATTGTGGCGAGCGTGGCGTAACAATTGAGAGGAGCAACAAGGGCAACTATTCATGATATTTTAAACCTTCTTTAAGATATGGATCGATAAACCAATTGATTACAGAGATTGAGGAATGCCGCTGTATCTCTACTCCAGGCACAACAATAAAAAAGCTCTTTTCACTCCAAACTTTGAGCGTCTGACAAGTAGCACTTTTGGATGCCCAACAGCAACACCACAATTAGAACCTGAACGCCCCAAGGAGCCCAAGAGAAACCCCAAATAAAACAACCCAGTCCGGCCAAAGCCACAAGAACAAAAATATCTTGAGAGGTTTGCCAGTAAATCCAGACGGCTGCCAGAGAAACTATCAGTAGCAAAATGTAAGCTGAGGGCATAGTCGTCTTCTCCCAAGGTTTCCGCCAACAGTCAGGATCGATTCCTGACGATGTGCTTAAATTAAAACTTAAACCTGAAGAACTTATGAAGATAAGTAAGTTGTTACAAAAAAAAATATAATTCTGCCCGATTATATTCAGCCTAAAAACCGAGCAGAAATAATTTGTTTTTTTGGTTAGAGATTTCACAGATTTTAAGGCGCACAATCGACCTATGCTTCCTGCCAGCCCAGAGCTTCAGCCACCTGAGCAGCCAAAGCCATCGGTTCAAAAGGCTTAGCAATCACACTCACTACCCCCAAATCTGCGAACATCCGCCTGTCGCTAGCGAGAGCCTTAGCCGTCAATAAAATTACCGGAATGTGCTGGGTAGCATGATTAGCTTGTAACTGTTTAAAAGTAGTAGGCCCGTCTTGGTCGGGCATCATCACGTCGAGGAGAATAGCATCAGGCTGTTCGGCAAGAGCCTTAGCCATACCCTCGCGACCAGAACTTGCGGTCAGGACTTCCCAGCCCCCCACCACCTCAAGACTGACTTGAGCCACTTCCCGAATATCTTCGGCATCGTCAATAACCAAGATGCGTTTGGCAGTCAAAATTAACATCTTTTTTAAGAATCAGAACTGATCACAGACTAGAGGCGAAATGTGAATGTTTTGTAAAGCAAACTTTTTTACCGATCGGACTTTACAGTAAAGCTGCAAAACTGTACAGAAGAATGAAGTTCGGCAACGAGCAATGTACGGGATGTAACGGATGGAAGGAAGAAGGAAATCTTTCCTTCTTCCTCGCGATAGAAGCTATCTAGCGCAAGGGTTTCAGCAATTAAGAACGTCCTAACCGCCTTGGCCGTTGCTATACAACGGAGTCCCCAAAAATCCGCTGTTCGATCGACAATCGCGATTTTGCCCGTCCCTGCCTGTATAATCCGTCTTTGCCAAAAATGACTGGCCCGGACGCACTTCAGACGCCTCGAAAGCTGGTTTTTTAGCGTTTCTGCTGCCTGCAACCCAGTCTTTTGGTAAAAAAGCCTGGTTTCTGCATCCAGGATGGTATGAAAATTTTTGCATTAATATTTTTTCATGAGTAATGGCGAATGCAATCTACCTAATGGGGAATATCATCTGCCGAATACATAAGTGCCTTTCGTTAACCTTCTCCCTCCCCCATAACTGGCAGACTTAAGAAAAAAGTGCTGCCCTCCCCCAAAACGCTCTCCACCCAAATCCGGCCCCCGTGCTGCTGCACGATACTGCGACAAATAGCCAGCCCCAAACCAGTACCTCCTTTTTGGCGACAATCAGAAGCATCAACCTGTTGAAAGCGCTCAAAGACCATCTCTAGCTTGTCCGCCGGAATGCCGCGTCCTTGATCTTTAACCGCAATCAGGATTTCGGAATTCACCGGTAAGTGCGGATTGATGGCCGGATCGGGAGACAACAAACAAGGAGACGACACTGACTTCAACTCAGCTTTTTCTGCCAAATCCCGATGCTCGATCGACTCACCGCTCAGCCAAATCGTAGCACCTGCGGGGGAAAATTTAATAGCATTGCTGAGCAAATTTGTCAATGCCTGAATTAGTCGATCGGGAACAGCGAGCAATTGCGCCCTCACAGGTCTCACAGACAGAGTAACTCCTGCCTGCTGGGCCATTCCCTGCATCTCGTCAGCCGCCTGCAACATCAGATCCGCGACATTGCAAGTTTGTTTGATGGCAGTGCTGTAATTAGAATCCATGCGCTCTAAATCCAGGATGTCGTTGATCAAGCGCACTAACCGGTCAGTATTAGCTATCGCAATCTCCAGCATCCGCTTGGCTTTCTGGGGGTGAGCCTCAAGCAGGCCGCTGTTGAGGAGACCGAGTGCCCCGTGAATCGAAGTCATGGGCGTCCGCAGTTCGTGGCTGATAACAGATATGAATTCATCTTTCATGTGCTCGACCGCAAGCTGATCGGTGATATCTTTAAAAGTCACCACAGCGCCAATAATTTCGCCTTGTTCTCGCATCGGAGCGACAACGTACTCAACTGGAAAACTGCTGCCGTCTTGCCGACAAAAAACCTCATCCGTGACACGCCGAACCTCTCCGTCTCTCAAGGTGTCTAAAATTTGAGAACATACTGGGTTCGAGAGTTTTCCCGTGGTTGGTGTGGCGCCCTCGGGGGCAAGTTGAGAGCCGGAATTGATATCTGTTGCAGGTGACATTTGCTCGTTAGCGCAGCCCTCGAAGAGGATCGCCTTCGAGCATTCTGCCTGCGAACGGTGTAAGCTTTCAGACAAAGGTCGATCGATCCATTGCTTCGATTCGCAACCAGCCATTCTCACCGCCGCCGGATTGACAAAAGTTACTTTTCCCTGTTTGTCCAACCCGCAAATTCCTTCTGCTGCGGAGAACAAAATCATTTCTGTTTGGTGGCGGAGTTGTTCGAGAGCTTTTTGAACTCGCTTGCTATCGGTGATGTCGCGAGCGATAGTTGAAATGCCCGTTACTGCTCCTGTGGCGTCTTTAATCGGAGAAATCGTCAGAGACACATCTATCTGTTCGCCGTCTTTACGCAAGTGTACGGTTTCGTAATGGTCGATCGTAGTTCCAGCCCGAATATTTTCCAGAATTTGGGGGATTTCCTTGGGGCGTTCGGGAATTGCTAAAATCTCGATCGACTGTCCCTTGACTTCCTGCGCGCAGTAGCCGTAAATCTTCTCGGCTCCTGCATTCCAGCTCTGAATTGTCCCGGCGAGGGTTTTGCCCACGATGCCGTCGTCGGAAGACTCGACAATCGACGCCAAGCGCACGAGTTCATCTCTAGCTTGCTTGTATTCAGTAATGTCGCGGCCCAGTATCACGATACTTTTACGTCTGCCGTCGGCATGAAATACGGGTACTTTAATTACATCGTAGATTTTTACAGTACCGTTCGATCGGGGAACCACTTCTTCTCCCCTACAAAGAGTACCTTTTTCCCACGCTGCTCGATCGCTCACCTCGCAAGCCTGTAGAGCCTCCCCGTAAAAACTGCTGAGTTTTCCTAACTGAGTATCTGTGAGGCTCCGGTAGTTATCTGCTGATAGCTCAAACAATTCCAATATTGCTTGATTTGCCTCCTGCCACCTGCCCTCGCCATCTTTAAAGCAGACAATATCTGGCATGGCATTCATCAGCGATTCGAGATAGGAGTTTTCTTGGAGTGCAGCTTCTACCTCTCCCCGCTTGGCGATTTCCCGTTGCAAATTTTCGTTTGCCGTTTGCAGCGAGTCGATCAACAAACTTTCTGTAAAAGTGCGTTCTTTAATTACTTGTTGAAGTCTGTGGAGTTCTAACGATAGCTGCCTGCGAGCTAACAAATTTTCTACGCGCAAGTGCAGTTGGCTGGCATCTATGGGACTTACTATCAAATCATCAATTCTGCCTTCGAGTTGTTTGGAACTCAGCAAAAACTGCTGCTCGGAAAGAGTCGGCGTTTGGGAATTTATCAATAGCAAAAACGGTAAAAAACTAGGCTCCACCGCAGTTTTTAATGTTTCAACCATGTGCCCGATACGATCGAAGTTTGCCTCGTCGAGAATGCACAAGTCAAAAGCTATTTTTGGAAGAATAAATTCTGAGTTTGGTTCGGAAGTCCAATCGAGTAGCATCACCTCATGCTCAGTGTTGAGGTGTGCGATCTGCAAGGGTTGTTGGTAGCGATCGAGCGAGAGCAAAATGCGGCTCATTAGTTTGATGATTTCCCAATGACTAATGATTAGATGTCCAGTAAATTCACCCATTATTAGGTTTGTAGTGAGGACTTCAGTCCTCAAAAAACAGAGGACTGAATTCCTTACTACGAACCAATTTTCTAGCGCAGGTTTGTAATGAGGACTTTAGTCCTCAAAAAACAGAGGACTGAAGTCCTGACTACAAACCTATTTTATAGCAGGTTTGTAGTTAAGACTTCAGTCCTCAAAAAACAGAGGACTGAATTCCTGACTACAAACCTATTTTATAGCGCTCGATCGACCGGACGCGATCGGACTAATGACTGATGACTAATGACGCCAGGACTCATGACTCATGACTCTTTAAGGCATTCCAATTCCAATCAAAGCATCTTCCGGCAGACAGCTAGAGTAGCGCTCCCCGGACGATAAAACCGCAATCAGCCTCATTTGCCAGTCTGGCATAATGTGCAAATCCGCCCAGGGCACTGCTATCTCCAAACATTTATCCAATCCCACTTGGGCCCGGCTGAGGCGGGGCTGCCACTCATCGCCCTCTCCTGCTTCGTGAAACCCAATCGATTTCGTCAGCAAATTAATCTCTAACTGATGGTGGAAGCGATAGTTGATGGGTGCTTCATCGGGCAAACCTGACAGCGGAATCAAGCTGTTGTGCATCGTGCGATCGGGATAAAACCAGAACAAGTTTAACTCCGGCGGGCAATCAATGCCCGGCCGCACCCCAGCATTGAAGTCGGCGCGAAGGTAAAAATTCAAGTGATCTACGCCGTACCAAAGCCGCTGAATTGCCGCACTCCGGTGCATCGTACCCCTTGCTCCCCCAACTTCAATCCGGCCGGCTTTGTCCCAATCCTGTTCGTTGCCGATACCGTCGATAATCGGGTGAATAAAGCTCAGCGGTTGGTGGTCGCCTTGAACCTCGTGTGCCTCTACTTGTCGCAGCACTTCCGGGGGTACAGGCTCGCCGAGAGCTTCGTAGATTGCTGCTACGTGTTCGCGGAATAGCCGATCGAACATAGCATCTTGATTCGACGTGTGGCCTTCGCCAAACCACCAAAACCAGTCGGAACCTTCCGCCGCATAAAGCGCTTCCCAAGCTTCGGGATTGCTTTCTTCCGTAGCCTCTGGATGGTTTGCCAGCATTTGTCTGGCTGGCCCTAACAAATCCCAAGCGCGGTTTTTCGCAGGATCGCCGATCCAAGTTGTCAGGGAACCGTCTACCCAGGAACCGGTATGCAGTTGGGCGGCGGGTATTGTTTCGGTGGCGGGGAATTTGTCGAGAAATTCCGACACTGTGACTAATTGGATATCGGGATTGTCGCTGAGAGTTTGATAGAGTGATTCTAAGAACGGTTTGCCATCTTGAGGATAGAATTCCCAGCAATTTTCGCCGTCTAGGGCGATCGTCACCAACCACGGATTTTCTAAAGATGTGTGGCCGTCGGGTTGTCGGTGTTTGAGAGTTCTGCCGATCGCCTCCAAGTGTCCCACCAAATCCGACGCTGCCTTCTTCGGTTCCATCGAACCGTAGGTAAAACCAATCAAATCCGACAATCTGTGGTCTCTAAATACGATCGCCAAATCGCCATCAGGAGTTTCTAAACGATAAGGGCGATATAACAATTCTGGTTCGCAAACATTCCCCGCCCCATCGCGGTGAAAAAAGTGTTTAATTGTCCACCCCAATACCGCCTCATCCGAGACAATCCATTTAAACCCTTGTTTAGCAATGTAGGGCAAAATTTCCGGGCTAACTGCCTGTTCCGACGGCCACAAACCCCGCGGTTTACAATCAAATCTGTCTTGATACATATCCCAAGATTTTCTCAAATGTCTGGGAATATCTTCAGCCCACTGGAACCTATGTTCTGGCAGTGTCATATTAGGAATCGCTATGCGGCCGCCATTTGTGTCAGCAAGCAGCGGCAAAATCGGGTGAGTGTAGGGGGTTGTGGACACTTCCAACTGTCCCTCAGCTTGCATTTTACGGTGCTGGGGAATGATTCTGGCGAGGATTTCTTTTTGTTTTGAATAGATCTTTTTGCGATCGGCCAGATTGAAATTTTGTCCTTGTTTCAGCCACCCTGCAATCTCGGGGTCATCCCAAAACAGCGGATCGATCCAAGCTAAATTGTGCCACGCCAGCAAGTCACCAAAATCCTGCACTTTCCAGTTTGCCAAGCACCATTGAATCCCTTTTTCCTGCCGCTGAGTGTAGAGTTGAGCGTACCGGGGATGCGGCTGAATCAGGGTGTGGTAGTTGGCATCAAAGAAGTGTTCTAAAATGAACTCTTGTTCAGCGATGTTTAAAGTTTCTGCTGGCTTGAGAGTTACCGCCAAGTAAGGGTCTAATGCTTTGTCGGCGATGCAGTCTTCTATCTGCAAAATTAAGGACGGAACCAGGTTTACAGTTTGATGCAGCTTGGGATATTTTGCCAGAATTAGGACTAAATCCAAGTAATCTTTGACTCCGTGCAAGCGCACCCAAGGCAGTCGATACTCGGATGCTCCGGCGCTAGTGAACGATCTTGATTTGTAGAGGGGTTGGTGTTGGTGCCAAATGAAGGCTACGTAAAGTGGATGAGACATTGATTTTGGTAATGGGTAATGGGTAATGGGTAATTATAATTTGTAATTGGTATTTTGTAATTGGTATTTTGTAATTGGTATTTTGTAATTTTGTCAGGAATGCTTAACTTCTATCTTTAGGGTGATGAACAGCGCAGATTGTCCCTATTAAGTAGCGCTTCCAACTTCTCAATTGCAGGTTGATGCTGCACACATTACTACCATCGAGTAGCACATAAAACTACTTTTTGTATCTAGGGCTTTCATTCAATTGATATTTGACCGCTTGAGGGCGACCTTTAACTCGAAGGAAGAGGATTGGATTCAGTTGACAGTTGACAGCAGCCTCTATCTAGAAGGAAGATGATTGGAGTAATGAATCGTCTTGTTTTAATTTCTCCTTAAAATGGACAGGCTTTCAACCAATTCTTTCTGGTAATAGCGGTAAAAGCTTTAATAGCCAGTCAACTAGAATTATCTTCATTTCCGTACAGTCATGAATTAACACTCAGGCTGGTAAATTCTGGATTAAAATCACCTGTCGCTATATAAGGAATTGAAAAAAGGTAACAGTCAACCGTTAACAGTCAACTGTCAACTGTCAACTGTCAACTGTCAACTGACTAATTACATTACCTGTTCGACTTCAGAAATTTCAGGGATTGCTTCGCGCAGGCGGCGTTCAATGCCCATTCTCAGAGTCATTGTGGAACTCGGACAAGAGCCGCAAGCTCCTTGCAGTCTCAGGTGTACTACTGGGCCGTCGATTTCTACCAGTTCGACGTTGCCACCATCTGATATCAGGTAGGGGCGCATTTCATCGAGAACTGTTTCGACGTTATCTCTGGTTAGTGCTAGTGTTGTCATATTTTGCCTCAAAAATTATTCGTACAATTGACTTAGTTCGATCGTACCGTTACTTGCCGTTAAATGAAGTTGAGTCCGAGACACTAATCGCAAAACCCGCTTGCTCCAACAAAACGGATTTTGCAATTAATCCTTCCCAGAATGACTGCAACTGTAGGAGAGATTCCCCCACCTGGGTTGTCATCCATCGTTGCCAAGTCTTTAATCTTCAACGCGCAACTCGAAAAGGGTATAACCCTAGACTACTGCTGGTTCTAGCAGTTTGACGTTGGAGTAGTTAAACTCGGTTGTTGTCAGTTGACCTTTTTCTTTCGATCGCACTACTTGCTTGGTCATGACATAATAGTCGCCTATCTTGTCAAAGGTATCTTCAAATTCCAGTTCTCTGGTGATTTCGTTGGTTTCGGGGTTGCGAAAAACGGCATCGTAATGACTAGCCAAAGAACCTTCGGGTGTCTCTAAGCTTTTGTGCGTGTCAATGACGAAAGCCATGCGACCCATCACCCGGCTGACTTGACAAATTGACAGACCTCGGATTTTATAATTCGAGCCCATTGAGTCGCCTTGCACTAAAATATCCACAGCGTCGGTACTGTCCTTCTCGCCGAGGGTGAAGCTGTTTTTGCCGTGGGATTTTTCAAATGTCGATCGCTTCCGGTGAGTCACAATATCGCGCATTTGAGTGTAAACGCTCTGCTTTACTTCCTCATCGGCAATGCCGCTGACTTCCACTGTCATGTCTGGTTTAATGGAAACATGACCCGTATATACTTCGTCGCCTTGTTTGAGTTCAATATCGGCGCTGTAACCGGGAAAGTTGGCATCCCAGGTGTAACGGTGTTCGTAAGCAGCGCGAAACAAATCGCGAGCGTTGGCTGGCTCTGTCATAAATCTCTCTTTCTATTTACACCCATCTAGTTTAGCGTAACCGCTCCTGTGCCCTGCATTGACGGCAGGGGCGGGTTGCCGACTCTCGCAGGTTCCCGAATGGGGTGCTGACGCTAGGCTATTAACTTTACCGCCACAAAAAATTACTTTCAGTCTCAGTTGCTATGATGTCAAAATAAAGTCACGCAATGACTGGTGATTAAGATCGCGATCGATCGCCATACATCACTCTTAGTTATGGGTTATCTTAAAAAAAACTTCTGTCCGCTTTTTAGAGTTTTCACCTGTGGCAACTATTAGATTCCCTAATTAATAAAATGCTAGAAACAATTTACAAATACCTAGAAACGTTGCAGGAACAAGTTAAGCATTTACCACCTCCCCAACAGGCAATTTTAATAAAAACTGTGGAAACTCTGTCAACTTCTTTGCAAGAAATGGCAACCAGCCGCCAGTTTGAAAGTGCGACAAATAACGCGGCAAAGTTAGTTGAGGCGGAAAATTTAAATCGTCTTTTGGAACGCACTGTCGCCCAGCAAGCGGCGCAACTCAGAAAGCTACAGGAGCAGTTGAACGAAGAAATCAACCAGCACCGCCGGGATAATAAAGCATTAACTAAAAGCGAAGCCAAACTTCAGGCTGCGCTCCGTAATTCTCCAGATATAATTACTATTGTTGGCTCCGACGGGCGAGTCCGATATCACAGCGCAGCGCTAGAGAGAGTTTTGGGTTACAAGCCAGAAGAGAGAATTGGCAAGTTTCATGGCGAGTTGATCCATCCAGACGATTTGCTGAGTTGGAAGGCATATTTTGGCAAGTTGCTAGAATTTCCTGGAGTTGGGAAGCCGATCGAATATCGGAAACGCCACGCGGACGGTTCTTGGATCTACTTGGAGTCGATCGGCAATAGTTTGCTTCACGATTCTAGCGTACAGGGAATTCTGATTGCTTCCCGGGAAATTGAGGGACGCAAGCAAGCAGAAAGCGCACTCCTGGAGTCGCAACGGCACTACAAAATTATGTCACAAATTACTTCGGATTTTGCCTATTCTTTCAAGGCACTTCCCAACGGTAACTTTGTTTGTGAGTGGGTAACGGAAGCTTTGGCGCGCGTGAGCGGTCATCTTCCTGAAGAATTAACTGCCTCGGGCTGGTGGAGTTCAGATATCGTTCACCCTGATGATAGGGAAATGTTAATTAAACAATTAGAAGGCTGTACTTCTAGAGGTATGGGAGTCAATGAGTATCGAATTGTTAACAAAAATGGTGGTGTGCGCTGGGTGCGGGACTGCTGGCAAGCCGTGTGGGACAAAACTGAAGGGCGGGTTGTTCGTTTGTGGGGCGCTTGTCAGGAAATTACCGATCGCAAGCAAGTAGAATTGAAACTGCAACTCGTTAACAGAGTTTGGCAAGCCCAGATTGCATCGGCGCCGCTGGCGATTAACTGTACCGACAATGACGGCCGCACCCTTGTCTGGAACCGCGCCGCCGAAGAACTTTTTGGCTGGACTGCTGCTGAGGTTTTGGGTCAACCATTGCCGAATATTCCTGAAGGACAAAAGCAAGATTTTTACGCGCTGCTGAAATCTGCGGGTAATGGCAAACCGGAAAACGGTTTGGAAGTGTCTTTGCCCAAAAAAGACGGTAGTTCGATCGACCTTTGGCTGTTTGCCGCACCCGTACAAGATGCAGGCGGCGAGACAGTCGGCAGTATCAACATATTTTCTGACCTTTCAGAACGCAAGCGCATAGAAGATGAGCGCCAAAAACTAGCATCCCTGAAAAATATGGAAGAACCTTTTTGGGCCCGCTATGTCAGCCGCCCGCCAACCAAGAAAAATCTCAGAAAGATGAGGTATGTTGTTGGGCTTCAGCCCTCTTGGTTTAAGCGGTTATATAAGCTGTCAGTCATACCTCATCTTTTTGATAAAGGCTATATAGCGGTTCTCAGAAAGATTCGCGGATGTTGTTGAGAAGAGATCCCTATACGTTTAAGCGGTTATATAAGTTGTTAGTCATACCTCACCTTTTTGAGAAAGGCTATAAGTTAAAAACACTAAAAGTCCGAAGCAGCAATCTTCTGCTGGCGATATCATCTCCGGTAAAATAGCCGTTGCAGATTTGTAGTAAGGAAGTCGGTATTCTGAGTTTTATTAGTACGGACTTCCTCACTACAAAGCTATTCGATCGATCCCACATAATATCATAATAAATACACCCTGATTCTACCTTTATTATTTGCTATGCTGTGTTAGACACAACCCTAATGACCTAAAAATAATTTAGTAACCAGCTATCGAAGTTCTTGAAAAAATCTATAGCAATCAGAGCGGATTGGCACAAGATAAAAACTTTTTTGTCTGGCTAGACTCCTTGTTGAACAAGGATTTAAATTTTTCTAGAACTAGCAAATAAATTAGTATTGCTATATTGCTATATAGATGCAAGTGTCACATTTTCCAGGCAGAAGACTTGTGTGCCCGATCAATATTCGAGTTTTTGAATGCGGGAATTGCATCTTTACTTGTTTAGAGATTTTTGCTGACTCCTCAAAGCATCTAACTCTACGTGAGCCTGACAAGCTTTACTTGACTGAATGGAATCTAAGACATTACCAATTACCTTGGAAAGATGGAGAGCCGAACGGTGAGCTTCTTGGATAAAAGCTCTTTCCTCTATTGGATCGTCGGCCATATCATCTACAGTTAGTTGTAGATAGCCGATGATGTGATTTAGTGGAGTTCGCAGCTCGTGGGATGCGGTTGACAAAAACTCTTTTTTAAACTGGGATAGTTCTTTTGTTCGCTGGCTGCGCTCTTGGTAGAGGGTGGCTAGGGCGATCGCACTTCCGACTTGATCCGCAACTTCTTCTGCGAATTCGATCTGGTCTTGAGTCCAAGGTCGATCGGCATTACCATCATTCCCTGACAATCCGCCCTCGCACCGGTGCAAGCTAATTATGCCATTAGGTTTATCTTGATAAGCGGTAGCGACCACTAGCAGCGAATGCCGTTCAAAAGGATCGTCGGCTCCTAACGATTCTACTACCACCGGTTTTAGGGTCTCTAGAGCTTGAGTAATATGAGGTGCTGACGTGAGCGAGATTTTCACTCCCAGCATAGGTAGAAATGGTTCTTGGCAGTATTCAGCAGCCACTGTGACTTGCTGGCTAGAACTTTGATAGGGACAAATGATGCAACGGCTGACACCTAATGTTTGTCCGAGAGAGTTAACTGTTTGTTGCCAAATGGTATCGAGATCCAAAGTTCGACGAATCTTTCTGCCAATTTGGAGCAAAAGTTTTTGCGATTGAGCTGATACTTGCTGATTCATAGCAACCCTCTTTCTACTAGACTGGCAAAAGTCTACCACTCCACCAACACAGCAGAAATTTACTTAATTTGCCAGACGCAAACTGTTCAAATAGAGGTTTGCGTAATTACACTTAAATGTTCCCACACTTAGTCAAAAAATACTATCTATTGCAAGGATCTTTACAATATCTTTACAATTCTCACATAAAACTAAGAACGTCAAGTTTTCTTAATATAACTTTACAATAGGGCTGTGGAAGTTAAATCAGTCCTATGGGTGGGCATTCAGTTTTGGTAAGGTTAGGGATTTTTGGGGGGGTTTATTCGCAGGTGTGAGCCGCGAAGAGACAGAGCGAGATGATCTGTTGTCCTACCCCCCCCAATGCCATTGATGCGAATTCTGCGTGGGTTCGGCAGCGGTGGGGCGATCGGTCTGAGTGGAAAACACCGAAGGAGGGAGATTGGTGGCGGACAAGGTAAAATTTGATACTGCGACGGGCAATATAACTGTGTTATTATGAAAACCACCAATTATCAATGATTTTTATGCGCGAATTTGTAATCAGGGATACACCGATCCCGACATAATCAACTGAGTGATATACAAATTTGTAAGTGGTAAGTGGTAATTGGTAAGTGGTAAGACAACTGGCGAGACACCCAAGTTGAGAACAGCTATAGCTATTTTTTATTTCTTGCTTCTTGCTTATTCCCTCCTTTGGCTGCGGACAAGTTTTGCTTCTTGGTGATTTGCTCGGGCTTCTGATCTCGGACTTCTGGCCTCAACATCTATCCGTTAAATCGGTCAAATCCCTGAAACTGATTCGTTTCCCCACGTCCTTGAACGTCGCGACGATCCAATACGCTTGGGATAAGCTTTCAATAGTTGACAGTTGACCGAAGGAGAGCGACCTCTACCTAGAAGGAAGAGGATTGGAGTAATGAATAGTCTGATTTTAATTTCTCCCTCAAAGACTTGGGGCTTTCAACCAATTCTTTCTGGTAAAAACAATGTCTTGCATTTAGTTTGTATCTTTGGGGCGGGCAGGATGCCTACCCCACAAGAGTTTTAATCAAATGAGTTGATCTTTGGGGCGGGCAGGATGCCTACCCCACAAAAGTTTTCATAGATCGGATATCGCTTTTATGGATAGCGTTCCTCTCTTCGGATAACCCAGAACTGAAGCAATTACCGATGACCAATTACCAATTACCAATTACCAATAATTAATTTTTCAAGAGCGGTTCTTGATAAAGCACCACAGTAAAAGTAACTGTCGATCCGAGTCCTTCCCCCATACTGTAAAAATTTACTGTGCCACCCATGGCTTCTACCAGTTTTTGAGAAATAGCCAATCCCAAACCAGTGCCGCCGTATTGTCTGGTACGAGCGCCGTCCACCTGAAAAAATGACTCAAATAATTTATATTGCTTGTCTAGAGAAACCCCAATGCCAGTATCCGCAACTCGGATTTTCACAATTCCGGGTAACTCCTGGTTGTTAACAGTTACTTTTTTCTTAATAACTTCGGCACTGATGCGAATTCCGCCTTCCTTGGTAAATTTAATTGCATTGCCGGTGAGGTTCAAAATTACCTGAAGCAGGCGTTGGTAGTTGGCATACAAAATAATCTCGTCCTCGATGGCTGGTGTTTGGATTTGAAATTGCAATCGCTTTTCTTGCACTTGAACCCGTGTAAAGTTCTCCACTTGCTGCAAAAGTTCGCCGAGTTTGACTGGAGCGAGGTCTAACTCCATTTTGCCAGCTTCGATTTTAGCGATATCCAAAATATCGTTAATCACATTGAACAAGTGTAATGCCGATTGATAAGCTTCTTCGATAAATTGGTGCGCTTCTTCGGGGTCATCTGCCATGCCATCCAGAACCAGTTTCAGGAAACCGAGGATGCCGTTGAGGGGGGTGCGGAGTTCGTGGGAAGTATTGGCAAGAAATTGACTTTTAAGTTGGGAAAGGGCGACGGCTTCGGCACGGGCTTGTTCTAATTCTTGGTAAAGTGTAGCGTGGGCGATCGCGCTGCCGACTTGAGCGACTAACTCGCGGGCAAATTCGAGTTCGACAGGACTCCATTTCGGGGAATTGCCGCAGCGGTGCAAACATATCAGGGCATTGGGTTGGTCTTCATAGAAGGTAGCTGCTACGAGTACGGAATGGCGATCGAAGCGATCGACAATGGGGGAGGCGTAATCGACTGCTACGGGTTTTAACGTGGCTAAAGTTTGAATCCAGCCCGGCTGTTCGGCTGCGCGCAGTTGTAATCCCAGCATCGAAGAGTAAGGTTCTTGGCGGTACTCAGCTACTACTTTAAAAGTTTTCGATTGGAGATTTTCGATTTGATCGGCAGACAGCGGGGGCGATCCATCGCTGGCAATTGAGTGTTGCAATTCTGCTGCTAGATCTGGATAGTTTTGCTGATTTTCTGAGATCGGGAAGGGGGAAATTTCGAGGTTTTTGCTGTCTTTTTTGGAGGAACAGATGATACAGCGGCTCGCGTTCAAAACTTCACCCAAACTGTTAACTGTTTGCTGCCAAATTGTCTGTAAATCGAGGGTTCTGTGCAGGTTTTGAGCGATTTGGGAGATAATTTTGCGATCGATTTCCGAGTAGGTAGTGAGCGGTCTACCGATGAGGCTGGCTGGATACAGCATTTGTTGGCTGGCGTCGGAGGAAGATGGCAAAGCTGGATATGCCATGAATTCTGGGGAATCTGCCGACAATTGTACGGGTTTGTCCGACAGCAGCCTGCCCATAACTAAGACTTTTGTAGCTTTACCATTGGAGTCGATCGCCGGAGTGACTGTCAAATCGAAGAGAAAATATTGTTCGGCGTGGCAAAATGGATAGCTAAACCTTTGGGGGACAAGGGTTTCGAGCGCCCGCCGCAGGCGTTCGAGATAAGGTGCAGGGGCGATGGGTTGCAGGGTTTCGCTGAGGGGGCGATCCTCTTCGAGGGCTTCGCTAACGACAATTTCTTCTGCTGTGAGGTTGTACTCCTCGGCTTTTTGCCAGTAAAAAGACAGATATCGACCCCTTGCGTCTTGGGTAAATACTAATTCTGCCCCTAACTCTTGAAAAAATGCTGTAGAGGCGAGGTTCGATCGCCGGAAATCTGTGTTAGAGTCCATCAGATTAGGGGATAAAAGTAATTCTGATTTTGAGTATTGAGTTTTTGATTTAAAATTTAAAACTCAAAATTGTTTTGGGTTTTGATAATTAAGATGTGAGTTATGGTAGAAGCAATAAGGAAGAGTGGAGAGTTGACAGTTGATAGTTGACAGAAGAGCCCGAAAAGCCGGTCGTTGGGTTGACAGAAGAGCCCGATCGCGCAAGACAAGGGTTAACAGAAGGAAGAAGGAATAAGCCCTTGCGGCTTCCTTCGGCTAAGCCGTATAAGTCGCTCAAGCTAAAAAGATGGAAGATGCAAGATTGAAGATGGAAGATGCAATCGAGCGCATTAGTTTTAGCAATTAATAAATTCCCCGCGATCGGGCACGGTGGCTATATTAATTGACTGCAAAGTAGTTGGCTTTTTAATGAATGATTCACAGGTCGAGACTCGAAACTCAGAACTCTTTTAGACTTCTACCACAGCATTTTTAGTTATCAATAATTTCCCCAAAAATTAATTTATAACTCAACTCAAAACTCAAAACTATTTGTTGTCAGCAGTTTTCGGTAATTTAAAAATACAACTTAAGATGTAGGAATTAGTAGTCTGCACATATTAACTATCGAGTTTAAAAATTCCGCCAAAAGTTGAGGCTGCCAAAAACTCAAGTCGGGGACTGGCGATCGCATTTTTGCCGTCACAATAGAAAAGCTCCTTCTACTTAACCAATATTGCTCCGAACCACCTGTATTTCGCCCGGAAATCTGCCGGAGTTATCTCGCCGGAGCTCGGACGATCTAAATTTCACACCCAGAAATTTTATGCCCAGCAGATTTGTGCGCGCCGTAGGAGGGCGAGACAGGAGACAACCTCAGTCGTTCCATTCGCCGCGGGGCGGGACAGGAGGGGTGCGACGCAAACTCATAGCCTGATCGTCTTCGCGACGCTCGCCTCTGAGCCACTGCTTGATTGCTGTTTCAATGACTTTGCTGGGGTCATTTGTCAAGTGCTTAATTTGGTCTAGCAGTTCAGAATCTATATGGATAGATAGTTCCACTTTTTCTGACGAACTGTGGGAGTGTATACTTGACTCGCTCATACTTAAAAAATCCTAGTTTTAATTCTTAAGTTTCAATTCCTTCTAGGAATTTACGCCTTTTTGTTTTGAAGGAAGTGTTTTGAAGGAAGTGATGCCTTATCCCTAGTAGAGATGCACAGCGGCTCAAAACCTGTATTTTTTACACCCTTGCCGCCCCGCTTCCGTCATTTGACCAAATTATCTGCTTCTTGTCAAGCGCTAGCAACTTCTCACCAATATTTTTCAGTTTGCTATCCGCCTCTGTAGAGTAACCTGACGCCAAAAATGGGTACAAGCGCCCGACAATCGTGGTGCTCGGCCCAAAATTTTAGACCCCTGCTCGATCTCCCAGATTTATCGGTTGCGGAGTAAGTTGAAAATCGTTCTCCTTTTTTGAACTCGATGCTCGCGCTCGCTCAAGTCTCACGCCGCAGTCTCCAATCTCAAATCTAAATCTGTTGTGCACCCCGAAGTCTAAAATCTCTAATCTCAAATGGACTGGGCTGTTCGTTTGATGCGGGATGCTGCCGATCGCCTTTTTCTCAACTGTTCCAGACTTTTCTGTAAAACAACAGAGACAAAACTTTTTCTGAGGAGGGCGTCTAGGCTGGAGAGGCGATAGAACATAGCATAAATACAATGGCTTTGTCAACCCACAACCGAGAAAAATTTAAATTCTATTTAAGTCTCTAAATGACGATAAATGACTGTAGATTGAATGAAGTTTTATAATACAACAAAAGTCAATCTTTTGCCGATAGGTTTTATGACAAACGTTCCTGTATCTCGCATTCGTAATTTTTCGATTATTGCTCACATCGACCACGGAAAATCGACTTTGGCCGATCGACTGTTGCAGGCGACTGGGACTGTGAAGGCACGGGAAATGAAGGAGCAGTTTTTAGACAATATGGATCTCGAACGCGAACGTGGCATTACGATCAAGCTGCAAGCGGCTCGGATGAATTACACTGCCAAGGACGGTCAGGAGTACGTGCTAAATCTGATCGACACTCCCGGACACGTTGACTTTTCCTATGAGGTTTCGCGATCGCTCGCTGCTTGCGAAGGGGCGCTGCTGGTGGTAGACGCTTCTCAAGGCGTGGAAGCACAAACCTTGGCAAATGTCTACCTTGCCTTGGGAAATAATTTAGAAATTATTCCGGTTCTAAATAAAATTGACCTGCCGGGGGCGGAACCGGAACGGGTTAAAGGGGAAATTGAAGAAATTATCGGTCTGGACTGTAGCGGGGCGATTGAGGCTTCTGCTAAGGAAGGAATTGGTATTGATGATATTTTGGAGGCGATCGTGGAATTGGTGCCGCCGCCGCAGGATACTGTTGAGAAACCGCTGCGGGCGCTAATTTTTGATAGTTATTACGATGCTTATCGCGGGGTAATTGTGTATTTCCGGGTGATGGACGGAAGTGTCAAAAAGGGCGATCGGGTTTTGTTGATGGTTTCGGGGAAGGAATATGTCATCGATGAATTGGGCATTTTGTCACCGACGCAAGTACAAGTAGACGAACTGCACGCGGGAGAAGTGGGTTATCTGGGCGCGGCAATTAAGGCGGTAGCTGATGCTCGCGTCGGGGATACGATTACTTTGGTCAAAAAGCCTGCACCGGAGCCTTGGCCTGGTTATACGGAGGCTAAGCCGATGGTTTTTTGTGGCTTATTCCCGATCGATGCAGACCAATTTCCTGACTTGCGGGAAGCTTTGGAAAAACTGGAACTCAACGATGCGGCGCTTTCCTACGAACCGGAAACTTCTAGTGCGATGGGATTTGGTTTTCGCTGCGGTTTCTTGGGTTTGCTGCACATGGAAATTGTGCAGGAAAGATTGGAGAGAGAGTACAATTTGGATTTGATTGTTACGGCTCCTTCTGTGGTTTATCAAGTCACAACAATTAAGGGAGAAGTGTTAACAATTGACAATCCGAGTCACTTGCCAGATCCTCAATATCGGGAGAAGATTGAGGAACCTTATGTGCGGGTAGAAATGCTGTCGCCGGAAACTTATGTGGGGGCGCTGATGGAGTTGTCTCAAAGTCGGCGGGGCATTTTTATGGATATGAAGTATCTGAGTCAGGGGCGGACTACGTTGGTTTATGAGTTGCCTTTGGCGGAGGTGGTGACGGACTTTTTCGATCAGATGAAATCGCGATCGCGCGGTTATGCAAGTATGGAGTATCACATCATCGGTTATCGCGAAAATCCGTTGGTGAAATTGGACATTTTAATTAATGGCGATCCGGTTGATGCTTTGGCGATGATCGTGCACCGGGATAAGGCTTACAATGTTGGCCGCGGCTTGACGGAAAAACTGAAGGAGTTGATTCCCCGCCACCAGTTTAAGGTGCCGATTCAAGCGACTATTGGCGCTAAGGTGATTGCTTCGGAACATATTCCGGCTTTGCGGAAGGATGTGTTGGCGAAGTGCTACGGCGGCGATATTTCGCGGAAGAAGAAGTTGCTGCAAAAGCAGGCGAAGGGTAAGAAGCGGATGAAGTCTGTGGGTACTGTGGATGTGCCGCAGGAGGCTTTTATGGCTGTGCTTAAGCTCGATCGCGATTCGTAATTTGTCTGTAGGGCTTTGTTAGGAACAGGCAAGATGCCTGTTCCACAAACAGTCATTTTTCTTGTGGGGTTCTAGGAACAGGCAAGATGCCTGTTCCACAAAGAGTCAATTTTATCGTAGTTTTTTGCAATCACCTCGAACAGGCAAGATGCCTGTTCCACAAAGAGTAAATTTTCTTGTGGGATGGGCATCTTGCCCGTGCCAAAAAGGTTTATTGAAAATGATATAAGATGTTGATATAATTAACAATATAATTCTCACTTGAATTTACTATTATGACTACCAAAATATTACTGAAGTCGTCGGACAAATTAACTAACTTTTCATTGACAGCCGTCATCGAACAGGAAACAGAGGGAAAATATCAAGCGATGGTATTGGGTTTACCTGAATGTCAAGCTGAGGGAAATACTCGCGAAGAGGCGATCGCAAATCTCAGCCAACTTGTGACGAATCATTTAGAAAAAGCTGAATTCATTTCGCTAGAAATCCAAGAGCAAAAACCCGATAGCCCAGCTTTGACAATCCTGATCGAACAGGAAACAGAGGGAAAGTATCAAGCGATGGCTTTGGGTTGGGAAGAATGTAAGGCAGAGGGTAATAGCCGGGAAGAGGTTATTACCAATATTAGCTTAGTTGTGGGCGATCGGCTAGAGAAAGCCGAACTCATTTCTTTGGCAATTCAACCGCCCAAACCGGAACATCCTTGGATGAAGTTTGCTGGAATGTATAAAGACAATCCGCTATTTGATGAGGTGGTTGCTTATATGGAAGCCGATCGCAACACCCTTGATGAGGAAATGGGAACAGATTACCCACAAGTTGATGTGGAGATCGGAGTAAAATGAGTTTGTGGGTATTAGATACGGATTGTTTGACACTTTTTCAAAACGATCATCCGCTGGTAAAGCTGCGAGTTAGTCAGGTTAATCCTGAAGAGATTGCAGTAACAGTGATTACCGTTGAGGAACAAATGCGGGGATGGTTGAATGCGATCAACCAATCTTCTCAATCGGAGCGAGTAATCTGGGGTTATAAGGGATTTCTGGATGGAGTAGAGTATTTCAACAGTGTGAATGTGTTGAAGTTCGATCGCGATGCTTACAATTGCTATACAGATTTGGTGCGTCAAAAGATTCGCATCGGCACAAAAGATTTGCGGATTGCTGCTATTGCGCTTTCTAAAAACGCTATTCTGGTGACGCGGAACCGGCGAGATTTTGAGCGAGTACCGGGTTTGAGGTTTGAAGATTGGACAATTTGAGGAATTGGGTGAGGGATTAAATGCGATCGCACTTTTGAACATTAAGGGCGATCGTACTTTTGCAAATAAACCATCAGAGATTACTCATCATCATCTGCTTTACTACCTAAAAGTCCGAAAATTGCACCGACACCCATATTCCAAGTATCCTTGCAAGTCTCAAAAATGCGAATTTGTTGCGGAGATAGCCGATCTTCCATACTAAGCGATAAGGACACGCTTCCAGAAAGTAAGGTAATACAGACAACAGTTGCGAAGACGTACTCGAAAGGAGAGGGAGGTTGAGGAGAGGTATTTTTACGAATCATTTTAGGAGATTTAGGTTTAGCAGGTGTCATATTTGGTTGAGCTTTCATAATTGCTACCTTTTGATTGGTGATGTTTTAATCATAAAGGGTAAAACCTTGAAAGCCAAGGTGTGTATGGGTTTCAAATACTATGAGTTTGATATGCGTTTAAGATGCGTTTGGTTCGCGATCGCCCGCTATAATACTTAAAAGGTTTGTAATTTGGCTATGACAGAGCGATCGCTCACAGCATCCCAGGCAGGAATCGAAAAAGCAACAATTGCTCTCACAGGCAAAGGCTGGAGTCGCCAAGACTTAGCCGATCGTGTTACGATCGGGGAAGGCAAAAAGTCAAAGACAGGCATCGATATTCAAGCAATTCATAAGTTTTTTACCCAGAAGGCTGTCAGTCGCCAGTATTTTGTGGGAATTTGCAAGGCTTTAGGATTGGATTGGCAAGATATTACAAATCCCAATACAACTACGCGGGGTTCAGAAACCGGGTTTTTTCACAGAAAAGACGCGTTACAGCCCACAGATTCGGTGAAAAACCCGGTTTCTTCGATCGCAGTCGATAATTCCAACCACAATAATCCGTTTATTCCCCAACATGGCAAGATAGACGATCCGCGACATTTCTTTGGTAGAAAGCGAGAAATACGGCGGGTGTTTGAGACGCTGAATAGTGGTAGTAGTGTTGCAATTATTGGCGAAAGGGCGATCGGCAAAAGTTCCCTCCTACAAGCCCTTTACCGAGAAACCCCAACTGAACTCCGTCATCCGCGCCAACCCATTTACCTTAACTTAAATAATGTTTATGATGAACATGACTTTTACGATGCTTTGTGTGGCGAAGCGGGTATCGAGACAGTCAAAGGATATCAACTAAAACGGGCTCTAGAATCGCACCGATTCCTGTTGCTTTTAGATGAAGTCGAGAAAATGACCTGGGATGGATTTACGAACCAAGTACGCGGCCAATTGCGGGGTTTGGCCGAGGGAACCGATGCACCTTTGCGTCTAGTTGTCGCCGCCTGCACCTCTCTCGATACCCTGTTTCCTGATAGTCAAGACAAAAATATGACATCTCCTTTCAAAGGGATTTGCATTGAGGAAACTCTGAAGCAATGGGATGATCAAATTAGCCGCAAATTTATTGCTAGTCGCCTCCAAGCTGACTGGTTAATACCTGTTGACAAACCCGTGAATTTTACTGAGGCAGAAATTGCGAGTTTAATTGCTGAAAGTGGCGGCTATCCTCAGAAATTGATGCAATTGTGCTATAAAACTTATGCTGGTTATCTCAACGATTCTAGATCATCCTAAAATACTATATAAATTGATAGATATGCGATCGCACAATCCAATATCTCGTAGGGGCAGGTTCACCAACAATAATCGCCTAAAACAGACAATCTCAAAAACCTGCCCTCCCCAGCCAAGATAGCCAAGATTCACTAGACTATATAAATTGATAGATATGCGATCGCACAATCCAATATCTCGTAGGGGCAGGTTCACCAACAATAATCGCCTAAAACAGATAATCTCATAAACCTGCCCTCCCCAGCCGAGATTTATATTCACATTTATCTCGTAGGGGCAGGTTCACCAACAATAATTGGCTAAAACAGACAATCTCATAAACCTGCCCTCCCCAGCCAAGATTCACATTTTACCAATAAATTCGCGGTACATTTATTTGGTTGGTGGGGTGGGGGCGGGTTTAGGAAATTGTTGATTTTTGTCATGAATGGTTGGCGAACCCGCCCCTACAAGAATCGTGGTTGATTTACTGGATACGATACTTAATCACCCATATTTAAATTCATTCATCCCACCTATTTATGAATCAAAACCATCCCCCCATTCCTCGCTTAGATTTAGCACCCAAACTGAAACGTCCTCTTTCTTTGTGGAATCCTTTAGACTACCTGCGATTATTATATTGGGTGTTTTTCTTTCCTCAAGCTGTGAGGCGTTATGAGTATACTTTTGGAAGTGAATCTCGTTTAGAAGATACCAAAACCTGGCGAGAAAAGTGGGAGTGGTTGCGTCAAAATTCCGTCCAACGTCAGTTGATTCTACAAGCCTTGGTGTTAATGTTTGCTATCCCCGTAGGCTTGAGTAGACTTTCCGAGGAAATAGGCATTTCTATTGATTGGCGCGGCGTGGCGTTGGGCGTGGCGTTGGGCGTGGCGTTCGGCATGGGATCTGGCGTGGAGTTTGGTGTGGAGTCTGGCGTGGTATTAGGCGTGGAGTCTGGCGTGGTATTGGGCGTGGCGTTTGGCATGGCATCTGGCGTGGTATTGGGCGTGGCGTTGGGCATCGTGTTGGGCATGGCGTCCGGCATACCGTCCAGCGTAGTGTCCGGTGTGGCGTTCGGCGTGCCGTCTCGCGTGGTGTCCGGCGCGGCGTCAGACGTGGTATTGGGCGTGATGTTAAGCGCGGCTTCAAACGTGGAGTCCGTCGTGGCGTTAGGCGTGGAGTCCGTCGTGGCGTTGGGCGTAGCGTCCGGCGTGGCGTCCGGCGTGGCGAGGATACGTCCTGAAAATTGGCTTTTCGCTGTACCGTTTACCTTACTCCAACGTCAACACCAAAATAGACAATTTCCTCACATTACCCCACTTCCCATTCCCTACCTGTCTTCTCAAATAGCTCATTGGCTGAGGCGGGATTGGGAAACAGGATTGCACAACATTAACCAACTATTACTATTTACTCTTCAGTTTATCCCTGTTGTTCAAGCTGTAAATCGCGTGCTAGCAGAGACACCAAAAGACCAACTTATCTATCGCGTCGCTCAATTATCAGAAGATCTTTATGATTGGAACTTGGTGCGTTTTGCCTCAGTTTCTCTCGGTGAAGCAATGAAGTCAAGAGCAGTACAAAGTTTTTCATTCATACCTTGGAAACAACAAATACAAGATCGTTTTCAAATAGAAATTAGTTTAAATACTCCTGCCCGTGCCTCTGCCGCTGGTTTCTGGTATCTCCATGAACAAGAACCAGACAAAGCCACAGAGGCTTTTGCCATAGTCCGAGATTTGCTTTATGGAGAGGAGATGTTCGCCTTAGCGAAAATTCTCACAGGCTTTCACCAAACAGCAGAACTAGCCGAAATTGCTTCCCTGAAACTGCCACCTTCCCCAAATCCACCTCGGCTACGCGAGACTACTTGGCAAGCAATTGCCTCTCTACGGCGGGTAATTGCCGATGTTCAACTCGTGCAGAATAGCGTATCTCGTTCTGCCCGTTCCCTTGCCCTCAACCGAGCATTAGGTGAACTTGAAACTATCCTCGATACTCCAGATATTCTACCACAAGCCGAACGAGATTTAATTATTAAAACCGCTAAAAAATGGCAAGAATCTTTACTGCAAGTTACAGGAAAAATCGGAGATATTTCAATTACTAAAGCTGTCACTAATCCCTATGTAATTGGCGATCCAGTCCAAGGCAATCTGTTTGTCGGCCGCGAAGATATCATCAGACAGCTAAAGGATGTACAGGGAAATAACCTGCAATCTGTGGCTCTCTACGGTCATCGGCGGATGGGGAAAACTTCGATTTTGTTAAATGCTACCAACTGCTTAGGAGCAAAGGTACAGGTGGCTTATGTCAATTTGCTGCGGGTGGGAGATTGCTCTGAGGGAGTCGGCGAACTACTAATATTCATCACCGATGCGATCGCCAAAACGGTCAAGATTGCACCTCCAGCCGATCGCGATTTACTCAATTTACCCTATCTCACTTTTGGACGCTACATCGAACAAGTAGTAGCAAATATAGACGGTGGATTGATCGTTGCTTTAGACGAGTTTGAAAAAATTGAAGAATTGATTAAGGCTGGGAAAATCAATCGAGACTTTATCGGCTTTTTGCGAGGAATACTGCAAATGAGTTCTAAAGTTGCCTTAGCTTTTGCCGGCTTACACACCTTGCATGAAATGACCTCAGATTATTTCAATCCTCTTTTTGCTAGCATTATCCCCATCCGAGTTGGTTTCCTGAGTCTAGGTGCAACTCGCCAAGTTTTAGCCAATCCCGATGATGACTTTATCCTAGACTATAAACCCGAAGCACTCGATCGCATTTACGAACTAACTTACGGCCAACCCTACCTCACGCAATTGGTAGGATTCCTGTTAGTCCGCCACTACAACGATCGAGTATTTGAAATGGGACGCCCCCGCGATCCAATGTTTACCGTAGAAGATGTAGAAACAGTCATCAATGACCCGGAATTTTTCACCAGAGGTCGCTACTATTTTACAGCAGTTTGGGGTCAAGCAGCGGAAGGTGCATCGGGACAACAGCAGATTTTAAGAGTATTAGCACCTCATGTAAAAGGCATGAATCTCGACAGGCTGAGTGCAGAAACAGGGATGGATCAAACAAGTTTAGAGGAATCATTAAAAACTCTGGAACGCCACGATGTTGTTAAAGAAATTAATGGTTGCTACTGTATAGCTGTAGAACTATTTCGCCGCTGGGTTCAGATGTCATTGGGAGGAAGCCACTAAAATCGGGAATGGCGATTCCCTACAGGATAGCTACGCACGCGCGTATCTTGCTGTTTTTCACACAAGGGCGATCGGACTTTGTGAAAACCCAAGCCTCAACGAATTCAAGGAATTGGCAAGTGAATAATTTGGTCTTGATATTCCCCATCAAAAGAACCTCCCGCAATCACAATCAACTCGTCCAGTGTCTCCCCAATACCCATATCGGGGTTGAAGATAAAAATACCGGGTATGTGGCGATTTTGGGCAATGTGATCCGCTAAGTGTACCGGCATTGACTTGCGGTTATTAGTCAGCAGCACAAAGTTATGTACTTCACACCAAATTAGGATTTCTGGATCTAACGTACCTTTGGGAGGAGTATCCGGTTCTCCCACAGCCCGAATTATCAAATCTGATTCCCGCCGGCGCAGTTGGTTAATATAAACTGGATTAACATTTTCATCCATGAGATATTTGAGCATTTTTCGCCTTTTTGCCTTCTCTTTCTGCCTTTAACTGCATCAGTTTCCGCACCGCAGGCGACGGGTTTCGCTGCTGTTCCTCTCGCATTCTGCGTCCCCATTCCAACCAGTCAGCGATGTAATTGCTCACAGATTCTTTGTTGTGAAGATAATACAGAATGGTCGCATAAACTTGTTCTAGACTCAGCGAAGTGTAAATATTGGCAATTTCCTCTGGGGTGCGAGCACGATAAATGTACTCGTACAGGATAGTTTCAATTCCAATCCGCGAATCTTTCAGGCGAATGTCATCAGGTGCTAGAAAGTTGAAGTATTCTTCTAGTTGCACAGTTTAATCCTTCCTTTTTAGCCGATCGTACTGCTAACTATAATTTTACTATAATTCCACTTTTAATTCTAGCGAGGTATGGCTGCGATCGCCCTTTCTGTCTTAGCCTAAACCAAATCAGATATGCGATCGCTCTTTTGGCACAATACTGACCCAACTGGTACAGGCCGCAAAAACTCAGCAACTCTATTTCTAGCATTTCCTAGAGGCAATCCCTCGCGATCGCCCCCGATGTTTCATCTCCAGCCCATGACTATAGTCGGAAAACCCTTTATTCTTGTCGGTGGCTGAATTTATTCCCCGCAAGCGCCCTGGCAATATTCTCAAGGCATTTGCCCAACTAGCTCGACCTCAAGTACACTTAGCTTTGGTCGGAGATGGCATAATTTTGGAGGAAATGCGAGAACTAGCATCAGAATTAGGAATTCAAAAGCAAGTACATTTTTTGGGCTTGCGACGAGATATCCCCATTTTGATTCGTGCCTCAGTAGCTACTCTGATTGCTTCCTCTCAAGAAGGGCTTCCTAATTGCGTCATGGAATCTTTCTGCATCGAAGTCCCCGTCATCGGTATAGAAATTCGAGGCACTCGTGATTTATTAGAAAATGGCAATGGTTTGCTGGTAAAGTTGGGAGATATCAACGGAATAGCACAGCAATGGCATAGATTTTAGACCATCCAGAGGAAGCTCAACATATGAGCAAGCGCGGACGAGAAAATATGGTTAATTATGACCTGCCACATATCCTCAAAGCAATACGAGGCTTTATATGCTGAAGTCAACAATCAACAATCAACAATCAACCCATGAGTAATATTGTTACAGGCGCGGCAGGTTTTATCGGCTCTAACTTAGTCGAAACTCTTTTAAACCAAGGTGAACAAGTAATCGGAGTTGATGAAGTCAACGATTACTACAATCCCGAATTAAAGAGAAAAAATCTCGCTCATTTTGAAAAACATCCAAATTTTAAACTAATTGAGGGTAATATCCTATCTTTGGATTGGAAACCGCTATTAGCAAATGCAGAAGTCATTTACCACCAAGCAGCCCAAGCAGGAGTCCGTGCTAGTTGGGGATACGGTTTCCGCAGCTATACGGAACGCAATATCAATGCAACTCAGGTACTCCTAGAAGCCGCCAAAGATGCACCGCAACTGAAAAAGTTTGTATTGGCTTCGTCTTCGTCGGTGTACGGCAATGCTGAAACTTTTCCTACTTCCGAAACTGCCTGCCCTCAACCAGTTTCTCCCTACGGGATTACCAAATTAGCTGCTGAACGTTTGGCTTCGCTTTATCATCACAATTTTGGCGTTCCCGCAACCATCCTACGCTATTTCACCGTTTACGGGCCTCGCCAGCGTCCCGATATGGCATTTCACATATTTTTTAAGTCAATTTTGCGCGGCGAAGCGATTTCAATTTACGGAGACGGACAGCAAACCCGAGATTTTACTTTTATCAGCGATTGCGTTGCCGCTAATTTAGCTGCCGCTAAAGTGCCGGAATCTGTCGGGGAAATATTTAATATTGGAGGGGGAAGTCGAGTTGCTTTGGCGGAAGTTATTCAGACGATGGAAAGCATTGTCGATCGCCCGATTCGCATCAATTACCTAGAATCGAGCAAAGGAGATGCACGAGATACTAGCGCTGACGCATCGAAAGCTCAGAAAATCTTGGGATATCAGCCACAGGTGTCTTTGAGAGAAGGATTGAGGCAAGAATGGGAATGGGTACAGTCTTTGTACGGTTAGAGTGTGCTTAACTTACTCATATAGAAATCCTAAATAATTAAGATAAATTTGTAGGGTAGTACCTTTCTTTGCCTACCCTATCTATCGGGCAACCGAACGTGGTTCGAGCCCTACAACAATTGTGCAAATGATTTAGGATTGCTATATCAAATCCAATGAGGGATGAAGCTACTGGATATGATCGCACCGAGAAACCCGGTTTCTCGGTGTGATGTTTTTTTCGTGGAGTTATACCAACTTTCATAATTGTTGCAAAATTATTAGGTTTGTAGTCAGGACTTTAGTCATTATTAAGTTTATAGTAAGGACTTTATCTTTCGTTTGCTAACTAATGTTTGTTAACTAAAAATGGCACCAAAAATTAAGATTTATAATTATATAGTCACTGTGGAGATAATGTCAACAGTATTTTTTCGGAATTATAGAAGTGTAAGTAAAATTAACTAGGTTAGCTCCAGTCTAGCTCGCAATCTGTTGCATATATTCTGACAATGCTAAGTTAATTAAAGATTTGATCCAGGTTGCGGATAAGTCTTTACATTGTTGATCGATATTTTGTTATTGTATTAACAAGTTTGATTCGATCGACTGAATTGTTGTACCACAGTCTTACCCTCTAAACAGAACGGCAGTTTCCCCCATGAGAATTTTAGTCACAGGCGGTGCGGGTTTTATCGGTTCCCATCTGATCGATCGCTTAATGGCCCAAGGACACGAGGTAGTCTGCCTGGATAACTTTTACACCGGGACTAAGCGCAATATCCTCAAATGGATGGACAACCCCTATTTTGAGCTGATCCGCCACGACATCACGGAACCGATTCGGTTAGAGGTAGATCAGATTTACCATCTGGCCTGTCCAGCTTCCCCAATACACTATCAGTACAATCCTGTCAAGACAATTAAAACAAACGTCATCGGCACGATGAATATGTTGGGATTGGCGAAACGGGTGAAGGCCAGATTTTTTCTGGCTTCCACATCAGAAGTTTACGGCGATCCAGATGTCCATCCCCAAACAGAAGACTATCGCGGTAACGTTAATTGTATAGGTATTCGCAGTTGTTACGACGAGAATACTGAAATTTTGACAGAAAACGGTTGGGTTCCTTTTCCTAACTTACAGCCGGGAGTTCGCGTAGCAACTCTCAATCCAGACAATCAGATTGAATATCACGTTCCTGACGAGCATATCGTGCAGCCTTATGTGGGTAACTTGCTCCGATTTGCCAATTCTAAATTTGATTTTTGTGTGACTCCCAATCACTGGATGTATGTCAAAAACCGCACTGGTAAATTGAACTTTCTCCAAGCCGATACAGATGTATATTGGCACCATCAAAGAGCCATCACGGGAGCAGAATTTTTAGCGGCAGAACAAGAATGGTTTGAATTAGGAGAACCGCCGCGCAATGCTAAAGTAAATGTCGAACGGGTGCGGATGGATGATTGGCTGGAATTTCTGGGTTATTACATTTCCGAAGGTTGCGTTCACGTCCGCAGGCGAGCGCGAGTCGTTAACGGTTGCGATTATGATATTGCTGATTACAACATATTAATCGCTCAAGTAAATCCAGAAGGACGGACAGCAATAGCAGAGTGTCTCCAGCGGACTCCTTTCAAGTTTTTTGACTCCGACGACCATCAATTTCGGATTTGCAGCAAACAATTAGCAGAAATTTTGCTGCCTCTGGGCAAGTCTGGTGACAAATACATACCGCGAGAATACCTAAATCTGTCTCAGCGACAGTCATTAATTTTGTTCAAAGCTTTGATATTGGGAGATGGCTCTCAAAAAGGAAATGCCTACGCTTATTACACTAAATCAAAGCAATTGGCTGATGACGTACAAGAGTTAGCAATGCGCTGCGGCTATGCAGCAACGGTAGTCAATCATGCAATCGGTCGCGATCTTTATCGCGTTAATATTCGCCCTCCAAAAGATGCAAATCTCGTAACTCCCGAACCAGTTCGTTATGCGGGAAATGTTTATTGTGTCAATGTTAAAAATCACGTAATCTGCGTCCGCCGCAACGGCAAGGCAGCGTTTTGTGGCAACTGTTATGATGAAGGGAAGCGAGTAGCTGAAACCCTATCTTTTGACTACCACCGCCAAAATGGGGTAGACATTCGAGTTGTCCGAATTTTCAATACCTACGGCCCCCGGATGTTGGAAAATGACGGCAGAGTAGTCAGCAATTTTATTGTGCAAGCTTTGCGGAATGAGCCGCTGACTGTGTACGGTGACGGTTCCCAAACCCGGAGTTTTTGCTACGTTTCCGATTTGGTGGAAGGATTTATTCGGTTGATGAATAGCGACAAAATCGGGCCGATGAATTTGGGGAATCCCGGCGAATACACTATCTTGGAGTTAGCACAGAAAATTCAAAATATGATTAATCCAGGGGCGGAAATCATCTTCAAACCGCTGCCACAAGACGATCCAAAACAGCGACAACCGGATATTACTCTTGCTAAAAATTGGTTGGGGTGGGAACCAACTGTGCCGCTGGATAAAGGTTTAGAGTTAACTGTGAAAGATTTTCGCGATCGCATCGAGGGAAACCAAAAGTAGAGAGAGGGAGAGATAGAGGGGGAGAGGAGGAGAGGGGGAGTATTTTTACTTCTTAATTCTTCATTCTTCCCTATTCCCTATTCCCTATTCCCTTTTGCTTCCTCAATCTGCCTGCCATCTGACTAATAAGAACTGTCAACTGTCAACTGTCAACTGTCAACTGTCAACTGTCAACTGTTTACTAACTTTGAGGACATTTCTATGCGTGTTTGCGTCATCGGTACAGGATACGTTGGCTTAGTCACCGGCACTTGCTTGGCCCACATCGGACATCATGTCATTTGTGTAGACAACAACGAAGAAAAAGTTAAATTAATGAAATCGGGACAGTCACCTATTTTTGAACCCGGACTGTCTGAATTAATGTCCTCTGCTTCTCAATCGGGAAATTTAGAATTTACTTCAGATTTAGCAGCAGGAGTGGCTCATGGGGAGATTTTATTCATTGCGGTGGGGACGCCTCCTTTGCCCACTGGGGAAAGCGATACTCGCTACGTGGAAGCGGTGGCGCGCGGCATTGGCGCTCACCTCGACGGCGATTACAAAGTGATCGTAAACAAATCAACTGTACCCATCGGTTCGGGAGATTGGGTGCGGAGGATTGTATTAGATGGTTTGGCTGAACGTCAAAAAGCTCAAAGCGGTGAGGGCGCTACGGGTGAGGAAGTAGCAGCAAAAATTGGTGCTGATTTTGATGTGGTTAGCAATCCAGAGTTTTTGCGCGAGGGTTGTGCTGTTTTCGATACGTTTAATCCCGATCGCATTGTTCTGGGCAGCAACTCTCAGCGGGCGATGGATCTGATGCTACAATTATACACACCAATTGTCGATCGCAAGTTTGCAGAAAATCCGTCTTTGCCTGTGGTACCTGTGGTGATGACTGACATCAGTTCCGCAGAAATGATTAAGTACGCAGCTAATGCTTTTTTGGCTACCAAGATTAGCTTTATTAATGAAGTTGCTAATATTTGCGATCGAGTCGGTGCAGATGTTACCCAAGTAGCGAAAGGTATCGGTTTAGATTCGCGAATTGGTAGTAAGTTTTTGCAGGCTGGCATTGGTTGGGGCGGTTCTTGTTTCCCCAAAGATGTCTCGGCTTTAGTTCACACTGCTGACGATTACGGATATGAAGCGCATTTGCTGAAAGCGGCGGTGGAAGTGAACGAACGCCAGCGCTCGATTGCGATTGAAAAGTTGCAGCAAGTTTTGAAGATTCTTAAAGGCAAAACAATCGGACTTTTGGGTTTGACTTTCAAGCCGGATACTGATGATTTGCGGGATGCTCCTTCCCTGAATTTAATCGAGAATTTAAACAGATTGGGAGCGAAAGTTAAAGCTTACGATCCGATTGTTTCTCAAACTGGGATGCGTCACGGTTTGTCGGGAGTTTTGGTGGAAACCGATGCGGAAAGATTGGCTGACGGTTGCGATGCTTTGGTGTTGGTGACTGACTGGGAACAGTTTCGTAATTTAGATTACGATAAAATGGGCAAATTGATGGCTCATGCGGTGATGATTGACGGCCGCAATTTCTTAGATAAGAAGGTTTTAGAAGCGGCTGGTTTCCAATATGTCGGGATTGGAAGATAAGAAAGAGTTTGGAGGATAACCTCTATCCTGTAAGGTGCGCAATGCGCACCTAGAGCGTCCGTACAGTAGAATATTTTGACAAAAAGAACAAAATATGTATTATGTAGGGGCTCTCGCATGAGGGCGACAGTAGATCGCGATCGCCAACCATTTTTTTGTCCTCATGCGAGAGCCCTGCCAAGGTCTACATCAACATACATACGTATCGGCTCAATAAGTAGGGGTAGCAGTTAATCTAGTTGCCAAGACAAGCCCAAGGGATAAAGAGAAGATTTTTCGCGAATAATAGTGGACAGAGAGGGAATAATTCCAAGTTGAGAAATTCGGTCACGCACATAACCCTTAAAAACTGATTCCCAACTGACTCCTTAGTAGCAACAAGAGACATAAAAGTATCCCATGCCCTCGTACCCTCAATCGTCTGAGTTGCATAGCTAATATTACGTCGCTGCACAGCAAGTTCGGGCAGCTAACTCAGCGGGATTATTGTGTAAAGGTAATTCAGGGTGCTCTAAAACCCTCAGCAACTCCGATACTTTTGTCGCAGTTAATTGTTTGCGTTCATCCAACAATTCATAGCCGCTTGGAGTTTCAAAAAGCCGCCGAAATTTCGACCTTAAAAGCAGTGCAGCTTCAGGACTGGGAACATCTTTATAAGCTAATAATTCCCGATAATAATCCCAAAAATTTTCGATAAATTTCCCTAAAATTACTTGATGGCAATGGAATACCGGGCTTAACTTTTTGTAATGCCTTCCCTCATGCACCCAACATAATGCTCTATCAGCAGTGATTAACTTGAATTGGGGAGCATCATCACAACACAGAGTTTGTACGACTGGACAATCAGTTTGCTGATGATAGAAAACAATAGCTGCTGCTTCCTTAATCCTGGTAACTTGTTGAGCACCCAGTTTGGGTACATACTTATTAAGTAGGTGATTAAACTCTGACTCACCCAACACCGTTTCTTGGGGTAATAGCTTGAGAGCATTCTGCCATTTAGCCGGGATTTTGAATTCCTCAATTAGTGAGAATGTCAGTGGATTGAGCATGAATTTTAGTTCTCGTCCTGGCTGTAATCCTCTCAGGACAGTCAGTCTGTCTTTATTCGCTGTTGTGAAGTATACTGTATATAAAGGGTTGCAGATGATATTGGTGGTATGGTTTACTCCAGCTACACGCGCGCCTGTTTGGTCGAAGTGTTGCCAGGGGCTACTCGCTAGTCCTGAATCATAAACTTCTTTTTTCTCGGTTTCAAAACCGGAGTGGTTTTTGATTAGCAGGTTGGATAAATAACCTGCTGAGATGGAAATACCTAGATCGGCTAAAAACTCCAGTAGTTTACCGCATCCTCATATTACCCCCTAGCGTACAAACTGATGATTAAGGCTTTGATTCCTGGTCCAAATTCTCCTTCGTAGCCCATTGGTAATTCTGCTACATAAGTTTTTCGGAGTGAGGGTGAGTAATATTTCTGTTTACGGAACAATATGTTGTCGGTTGCCAAGCTGATATCTTGGATGATTACTTG
>NZ_JAEQCE010000121.1:0-13551 GCF_020738665.1 Microcoleus sp. PH2017_08_TRC_O_A | reverse complement strand
TCAGCTATCTGAGGGCTAAAGCCCAACAATATACCTCAGCTATCTGAGGGCTAAAGCCCAACAATATACCTCAGCTATCTGAGGGCTAAAGCCCAACAACATACCTCAGCTATCTGAGGGCTAAAGCCTAACAACATACCTCAGCTATCTGAGGGCTAAAGCCCAACAACATACCTCAGCTATCTGAGGGCTAAAGCCTAACAATATACCTCAGCTATCTGAGGGCTAAAGCCCAACAATATATCTCAGCTATCTGAGGGCTAAAGCCCAACAATATACCTCAGCTATCTGAGGGCTAAAGCCCAACAATATACCTCAGCTATCTGAGGGCTTTAGCCCAACAATATATCTCAGCTATCTGAGGGCTTTAGCCCAACAACATACCTCTAGCAATAAGTCTTATTTAGATTAACAAAATTACGGCTGCTGTTGCTAGCAATAACAGGATTCCGGCCGCACCTGCGAGGGGTTTTGCTGCTATTCCTGTAATCCATTCCGGTACTTTGTTGGTTTGATTAATTAGTCCTTCTGTATCTACGGTAGTTATACCCCAAATCCATCCGGCGTGGAGTCCGATCGCCAATCCTAAGCTACCATTGTCGGTGATGCGGGCTAAAATTAAAACCAGACCCATCAGCCACAATCCAGGTAGTTGCGGTATAGTTTCTTTTGCTGCCCAAATTAGGTGGGCGATCGCAAAAATCAAACTGGCGATCGCACCTGCGGTTAGTATTGAGTAATCTTGCTGGAGTAGATTTTGCAAACAGCCGCGAAAGATTAACTCTTCTGTCGCGCTAATCCACAGGGCTAATAACAGAGTCACGAGAGTTGAAGGCTTCAGAATTGAAGCCGGAAAATGAATGATTGTTTCGCCTGTTTCGGTTTGAACTTTGGTGTTTTGTAGTTCCAGCCAACCAGCGGTTAATTGCACGCCGAACAAAATGGTTAAGCTGACTACTGCTAATGTTAATCCCAGCAGCGAGGATATGAAAGTTGCGGGTTGCCAATCCCAACCCCAGTCAGCCAAAGATGCGCCTTCGATCCAAGTTGTCGCCCACAAAATTAAGGGGACAATTAAGTAGAGGGAAGCTAGTAAAGGCAGTTTTTTGTTGCCTAAGGGTTGGGGCGGATGCCATTTGAGGGCGATCGCCAGTATAATTGCTACGGGCAGCCACAAACAAGCCCAAGTTGAGAAAAAAACAATTACTTTGACAATTGCCGGTATTGATGGCGACACCAGTCGCAGGTTATTCAGGCTGTTCCACATTTAAGCGATTGTCTCACAAATAGAAGAGAGTGCAGCGATTTATGGGTAATAGGACTTACGCTGTTAAACCAGGTTTCTGCCGAATATGTTTGGTTTGGCGATCGGATATTGACTAATAAAATCATGTTAGCTAGAACCACACAATAAAATAGGTTTGTAGTGAGGACTTTAGTCCGCATCCATTACGCTTGACTAAAGTCCTCACTACAAACTTTTTTTAAGTCATTTACCGGAAATGCTATAATGTCAAACCCGGTTTTATCGGCATTATACCAGTGCGATCGTTGGAAGATGCACAATTAATCGAATTAGAGATTAATTGTTAATTTATCTTCACCTTAGTGGTCTTAAAGCATTATTCCTCGGCATTATCGGTTTCGTCTTCCTCGCTTGAGTTCGGATTCCGATCCTGACTGCGATCGCCATCTACCTGGATCAGGTGAATGTGCTTGTAACCCAACTTAATTTCAAACCGATCTCCGGGTGTTAATCCCATCGATTCAGTGTAAGCCGTACCGAGTACAATTTGACCGTTTTTGTGGACGCTGGCGCGATAAGCTGCTTCTCTACCCCGACCATCTTTTTTGCGTTCTGAACTTAAGGGAATCCCCTTGGCGGCGAGTACAGCATTGTAAAAACCGCTGAGATTAACGCGGGTGCGATCGTTTTTTGTTGTAGAGTAGTAGCCGCAGTGTTTTGCGGTTTCTCGTTTGGGCAAGTGAGCGAGTTCTTTGAGTTTTTGAAGCAGGGCTTTTCCTGTAAGTGGATCTGTGGCAGTTTCAATCATTATGTTGAGAAGCGATCGGGGAATACCTGCGATTTGCAAATAAGCTTTTGTGCCGATTTGTAGCATTATCAAAAATATATACTTAAATTTATGCGTTTTACTAAAAATATTTTTCAGCAAAACTCTAAAAAAATAAAACCTTTGATAATTAAGCCTTCCAGCTTGTGATTTATAGCTGCTTCCATCGGAGTTCTTCCTTCAAAGGCGATCGATCCGGCGCTGAATTTGTCTCAGGGACTGGTACATTTCGGGTAGGCGGTTGTACACAGCAGCGGCTTTGAGAAAGAGTTTGTGGGGAATTGCTGGAACCCCAGTCACGATCGCACCTGCGGGCACGTCGCTGTGAATTCCGGCTTTGGCTGTGGCGATCGCGCCATCTCCAATTTTAGCTTGATTGGCTATTCCTACTTGACCCGCCAAAATTACATTATTGCCAATTATTACTCCGCCCGCTAAGCCGACGTGGGCGGCAAAAGCGCAATTTTTCCCGATTTGACAGCCGTGACCTACGTGTACTAAATTGTCGATTTTGGTATTCTGGCCGATGCGGGTTTCTCCGACGGCGGGCCTGTCGATCGTGCTGTTGCAACCCACCTCAACGCCCTCTTCCAATACCGTGCAGCCAGACTGCTCCATTTTCACCCATCCTGAGGCTGTCGGCACAAACCCAAAACCTTCGCTCCCGATCGCCGCACCGCTGTGAATGACGCAATTTGCCCCGATGCGAGCACGTTCGTGAATCACACAGTTAGCGTGTAGAACTGTATTTTCGCCAATTACCGCATCTGGGTAAATTACGACATTTGGATGAATGCAAACGTTATTGCCGATTTTGACTTTTGCTTGAATCACGCTGTGGGGGCCGATACTGACATTTTCACCGATTTCAGCTTCGGGGTGAACTGTAGCGGAGGGATGTATTTCGGATGCTGGGCGAAATGGTTGGTAAAAAAGGCCGATGGTTTGAGCAAATAGCAATCGCGGATCTGCTGCGGAAATCCAAGCAATGTTGCGATCGCTGCATTGAGCTTGCAAGCCTTCATCTAAGGGTAAAATTAAGGCTGAAGCGTTTGTAGTGGCTGCATGAGCGGCAAATTTAGCTCCTTCTATGTAACTGATCGTACCCGATGTGGCTTCATCGACTGGGGCGGTGCCTGTAATTTCTCGATCGTCCGCGCTGGAGGCATTTAGGCTGTGACTGTTGGCTAAATTCAGTTTTTCTACTAAGTCGCTAAACTGCATAAATAAAAATTTGCTGTTAACACCGATTCCTCAAGCTCAAAATCATATCATGTTCGATTGTTTGTAGTCAGGACTTTAGTCCTCAGTTTTTATTCTTTAAAATTATGAGGACTGAAGTCCTCACGAAGAACCTGGAAAGGACTGAAGTCCTCACGAAGAACCTGGAAACGAAGAACCTGGAAAGGACTGAAGTCCTCACGAAGAACCTGTTCGATCGCCCACCCATGAGTTTAGCAGCGCCCATGCAAAAGGGAGCCGATGTTTTCTGCTCCCACTCACTCTCAAAAAGCTGTAAACTATTCAGTTATTTTTGGCAACTATTGTACAGAAGAGGCTTCTACATCTACGGTGCGGGGTGTCCCTTCTGAATAGGTGTCGGTTGGTTCTGAGGCTGAGGCTGTCTGTGTTTGGCGGGATTTAAAATAGTCGATCGCCATTTGGGACACTTCGGAAATCAGCAATACTGCGATCGCCACATCGTCAATTTGTCCGACTACGGGGAGGAAATCCGGCGCAATGTCGATCGGGCTTACCAGATATGCCAGTGTTCCCAGAATAATCCACCAGCGGTACTTGGGGTTGCGGAGCGTCTCGCGGTACCAGGTATAAATCGATTGTATAGAAAAGCTCATGGGGTTGTCCTCTCGTTATATTTTCAATCTTGACAAATTCTCCCTCGAAATGCTTGTGGAGATATCCCCCCTAGGGTTGGGAAGAGAATTCTACTCAGGGACATTTGGAATTGGGTACGGGCGATGTGCTTCACGTGTCCGAAGGCCAAGCCGGGACACTTCCAAGCGTCGGTATAGTTGGGATCGAGTTGCAGCACTTGCAAGGGAAAGCGCGATCGCCTGCTCAAAATCCCGATCGTGCAGCTACTTGACTCCTTGCTCGAATGGCGCCTCGATCTCTTCCATAATTTGCCAATTCTCCCTCTCTAAAATATAGACAACTAAAGATTTTGCCTAAATTTTGTACTTTTACGCGATCGTGACTTGCACACAATTTATCAGTTCAATTTATTGGCCTCCCTCAATCTTAAATTAGTCTGATTTCCTCCTCATATTTTCAATAATCAAAATGTTCGTAAAAGAACCTTTTTTTAGTATAAAATAACACCTGTTATTTTTGTTTTGGGATGTGGGCGATCGGTTGATTGCTAATATTTCGATCGTCGAAACTCAAAATATCTTGTCTTAGGATCTGCCATATTTGAACAAATAAAACGGTTCACTAAGGAACAGTTTTTTAGTATAAGTTGACACCTACTTTTTTTGAACTTCGCGATGCGGTCGATCGCCCGAATTACTGACATTTTTCGGGTTAAAACTCAGTCAAAATACACATTCATCCTGTAACTTCTTTCCCACAATCCTTGCATTCATTGGATTTCAGGCTGACATTAATCTCGGTATGGGTTTGAAAATCCGATTTTTACAGCTACTATTCTCACCGATCGCCCTACGGTCAGCCTAAGTACAAATAAATAAAATTAGTATCAGAAAATACCCGTAGTCCGAGTTTGGACAGGGCATTAAGTTCGATCGAAAAAAGGGTAGTTTTCACCCGTCTTGAAACACCCATTTTTGGTCGCCGATCGCAATTTCGCAACCATTTGCCAACCAAAAAGGCTCATTAGCAGCCAGCCTCTGCCCTCCGACAAAAGTGCCGTTGGAACTGCCGCTATCGACAAGTTGATATCGCTGTTTGCCAACTTCGTCAGTGGCGCGGCGGATTTGGGCGTGGTAGCGCGAACTTTGCGGATCTTGCAATACTAAAGTGTTAGTCGGTTCGCGTCCAATTGTAAAAGGATTAGCCGTTAAACCGATCGCCTGTCCAGAAAACTTGTAGATTAAATAGGCAGTATTTTTGCGATCGCTGCTGGCGAGTACCGTCGGTGCAAGTGAAGGTGAATTTCTCGCGGGTGGGAGACTATTTTGAGCGAGTTGTTCTGTCAGTTGTTGCAAATCGCGATCGAATGATGCTGCTGTTTCAGAAGCTGGAAGACTCGCCGGAGAATGACCTGAAATTAAGTTTAACTGCTGGACGGGAGCTTGAGGTGCGATCGGGCGGCCAGCTTCAGCAATTCTCATTTGCAGGGCGGCCGAATTTTCTGCTTCCTGTCGCGCACTCATTCCCTCAACTTGGCGAATCACTCCGTTGGTTTCGGGGAAGCTGACATCGCCAATTCGCACGTCTTCTAAATTAAAACCTAGGGGATAAAAGTCTTGGACGCGATCGAGCAAATTTTGGCGCAGCAACAGCCGACCTTGGGTGATAAGCTGTTGTAAAGAAAATTGCCCGATCGCTAATCCCATACAATCTTTAACTGCACTTGCTAAAGCCGCGATCGGATCGGACAATTCCAAAGCTACCCGTTTCGGATCTATAACTTGATAAATAACCGTCAAAGTCGCATCAATTAAAAATCTATCCTTAGACAAAAAATCTCCGTGGGACTGCACGTCCAAGTTGCGAAGTTTGGTATCTACGAGGACAATTTGACACTGTTCCAGTAGGGGAAGGGCGAAGCTGAAATGGCGCCCGGATTTCAGGGTACGCACGGCGCGGCCGTTTTTGACCAACAAACCTGTGCAACCCGCCCCTATGAAGTCCATGCTAAACCCGGCCCAGCGTTCTGGAGTCACGGTTTGAATCAGGGGAGAGGCGTTGTTCATGGGATGCGTTGAGGGAGGAATGATTCTACTTTTAGGGTAACAAATTGCTGGCGGTCGATCGGGCGATCGGTGTGCCTGTTCGGCAACTTCTATACTGTACGCCTCCACGAGTCCCCATTCAGCACGAACAGCAAGGAGCCTCTCACCTACCCGAAGGGAGGTGATGAGAGGAATTGCGAGGCAAAAATGAGACACCCTTTGACCATATCAATCCGCAAAAATGACCGGGAGAAGGGTAGTTGAGTTTTTGCCAATTTCTGTGTTCGGCAGTTGGTCAACCCAGTCCTCCACTATTTGGGTTACTGTTTTATCTTTACTTACTGCATACGCCCTTAATTTATTCAATCGACGTTCGGACATCCGCACATTTAATCTTGTAGTTTTCATATTTTTGTCTACCCATTGTTATCACGTCTATGCTATCATATCTATAACAGGAGGTAAATAACAGGTGAAAACGGCATACCAATACAAGCTACGTCCAACAAAACAGCAAGCGCAAGAAATAGACCGATGGTTGTCTATGTGTTGCGCTCAATATAATTATTTGCTGGCAGATAGATTTAATTGGTATGAGCAAAATCGTTGTCCAATCAATGCCTGTCCACTTGTTTGTCATCTCCCGGAGCTGCGAGATTACCCCGAATATTTTGGGCAAAAAAGAACACTCCCTAAGTTGAAAGAGACGCATCCTCATTACAAAGATGTTTATTCCGATGTTTTGCAGGATGTTGTCAAGCGAGTGAAAACAACTTTTGACCGATTTGTAAAGGGGGATAGCAACGGAAAACGTAGCGGAAAACCAAGATTTAAAGCTCGTAGTAGATACAGAACTTTCTTATACCCAAGAATTAAACCTGATTGTATTGCCAATGGTAGAATTTCTTTGCCCAAATTAGGTCAAATTAAAGTTATTTTGCATCGACCGCTACCGGATGATTTTAAAATTAAAACCGCATCTATCACGAAAAAAGCTGACGGTTACTATGTAACTCTAAGCTTGGAAGATTCAACCGTTCCCGAAATCAAGCCTGATATAAATCCAAGGTCAATGACTGGGATTGATGTTGGTCTAAAGGAGTTTTTGACAACTTCTGAAGGTGAAACTGTTGCTATTCCCCAACACTACCGAAAATCACAGAAACGTTTAAAAGTTATTCAAAAACGTGTCTCTCGTCGTAAAAAAGGTAGTAATCGCAGACAAAAAGCAGTAAAACAACTAGGCAAACAACATAAAAAAGTTGCAGACAAACGCAAAGATTTTCATTTCAAAACGGCGAACAACTTATTGGAAAAATATGATGTTGTTGCAGTTGAAGATTTGAATGTTAAGGGACTTGCGCGTACCCGGTTAGCAAAGTCTGTACTTGATGCTGGATGGTCAAGCTTTCTGTCGATACTGATAAACAAAGCCGAGAAAGCTGGTTTATTGGTGATCCCGGTTCAAGCGTCTGGTACGAGTCAAGATTGTTCTAATTGTGGTGTGAAAGTTCCTAAAAAACTGTATCAACGCTGGCACGACTGCCCCCATTGTGGATGTAGTCTAGACCGTGACCATAATGCAGCGATAAATATAAAGAACAGAGCGGTGGGGCATCCCGTTCTTAAAGCCAAGAGTCTCCTAAGCGATAGCCGGATTGTCTTGGAAGCCTACACTGTACTCTAAGAGTCAGTGTAGGAGTATGTCACCACGTACTGGATCTAGTTTGCATCTAATATCAATTCCGGTTGCACCGTCAGGTGATGTTGACGGTTAACAGTTAACTGTTAACGGTTTAAACAATACCGATACAACCGGAAACTATATTAAATGGGTTCTATCAAAATAATTATTCTCACGTACTTACTTACTTGATTGCTAATTGCTAATTTATAATCATCTGGTGTCCCATCAGGTGTTGCTTAATCAGGGTATGAAAAAAATAAGTTGAAAATTCCCAAGCTTTGTCGATACTGGTTTCTCTGACTGGCATATTTAGCCTTTCATACCGTCAATCAGCAACGCCTCCCATCAATTACCCGCAATCAATAAGGTTCGATCGGGGTAATTGTCTTCGGACACCATCTCCAAGCAGCACATTACACACAAAGAAGCACAAATATGATGAATTATTTCAAGCCTTTGTTAATTTTTACAGCCTTTGCAGCGGTTCTGGGTTTGGGAAAAAGTGGGGCGCTAGCTGCGGTTTGGATTATCTCTGAAACTCAGTTAAGTTTGCCACTTCACAGGGTGCAAATAGCAGCAAAGAGCGATCGCAATTTTAAGACTTCAAAAGGTACATTAAAACCAGGTAGTGTCCTATCTGTCGATCCAGATGAAGTTAGGGGCCTACCAAAAGCTGAGGCGCGGCGACGTTTCATCCTGAATAAGATATATCGCCTTCAGGAAGGCACTGCCGCTGACGATTTATTCATCGTTGATGAGAAAGCAAATAAATGGGCAGTAGAGAATGTCTCTGACGCTACAATGGGCGCTACTACTCGCGGTGTCGCCGAGATAGTCTCCGGTAAAGGCAAAGTCTGGGCGCTGATCCAGAAGTTCTAAAAAAAACGCCACTTTTTAGGGCGGCGTTCTTTTTAATTAAGCATTAAAAATGGCATAATTTCCATTTTTGATTCTTAATTTTCTAACAGTCGTAGTACAAAGCAAACTCGTAAGGGTGAGGACGTAACCGCATCGGGTTGACTTCGTTGTCGAGTTTGTAAGAAATCCAGGTTTGGATGAAATCTTCGGTAAAGACGCCTGTTTCTGTTAAGAAAGCGTGGTCTTTTTCTAAAGCTTCTAACGCGCCTTCCAAGGAACCGGGAGTAGAAGGAACTTTGGCTAATTCTTCCGGGGAAAGGTCATAGATATCTACGTCCAAAGGTTCGCCCGGATCGATTTGATTTTTGATGCCGTCTAAGCCTGCACACAGCATGGCTGCAAAGGCTAAATAGGGGTTGGATGTCGCGTCGGGACAGCGGAATTCTAAGCGCTTGGCTTTCGGGTTGTTCCCGGAAAGGGGAATTCGCACTGATGCCGATCGATTTCCTTGAGAATAAGCTAAGTTTACTGGCGCTTCAAAGCCGGGAACTAACCGCTTGTAGGAGTTGGTCGTCGGGTTGGTGATTGCCAAAAGTGCCGGGGCGTGCTTGAGAATGCCGCCGATGTAATGCAGTCCCATTTGACTGAAACCTGCATATTGATCGCCTGCAAATAGCGGTTGGCCGTCTTTCCAAATCGACTGGTGAACGTGCATCCCGGAACCGTTGTCGTTAAACAGCGGTTTGGGCATGAAGGTGATGGTTTTGCCGTATTTTTTGCCGACGTTTTTGATGACGTATTTGTATGTCAGCAAGTAGTCTGCGGCTTGGACTAATGTGGCAAACCGGAAACCGAGTTCGCACTGCCCGCCGGTGGCGACTTCGTGGTGGTGCTTTTCGATTGGTACGCCGCATTTGGCCATTGTCAGCAGCATTTCCGTTCTCATGTCTTGAGAGGTATCGGTTGGTGCTACTGGGAAATAACCTTCTTTGTAACGCGGTTTGTAGCCGAGGTTGCCGCCTGCTTCTTCTTTGCCGGAATTCCAGCGACCTTCGACGGAATCTACGTAATAATACCCGGAATTTTGGGTTTGGTCGAAGCGAACGTCGTCAAAAATGAAGAATTCTGCTTCTGGGCCGAAGAATGCTGTATCGCCGAGACCGGTGGTCAGCAGGTAGTCTATGGCTTTTTGGGCGATCGTCCGGGGACAGCGGCTGTACGGTTCGCCGGTGCGGGGTTCTTTGATGCTGCAAATGAAGCTGATGGTGGGTTCTGCCATGAACGGGTCCATCCACGCGGTGGTAGGATCGATGACCATTGTCATGTCTGATTCGTTGATGGCTTTCCAGCCCCGAATGCTGGAACCGTCGAAGGGTACGCCGTCGGTGAAGGCGGTTTCGTCGATTTGGTCGTGGTACAGGGAAAGGTGTTGCCAGATCCCCGGCATATCGATGAATTTCAGATCGACGATCTGGATCTTATTTTCTTTTATGTAGTTGAGGGCTTCTTGGGGTGTCTGGAACATGACTTACTCCTGATATTGGTTTTGTTGCGGGCGATCCTGCAACGAGTGCTTCGCTAACGGCAGATTTCAGAATGTTTGCGCGATCGTATGCCTTGAGTACCCACAGTTTTGTAACAATAGATACAAAATATTAAAGTGGGTCTAGTGGGGCAGGACAATTTGTGATGATTGCCTTGTCTGTGTTTCGGCTGTTGATATCAGGCAAACGGCTGAACTTGGCGGTCATTTGCCGGGGAGGGACTACCCTGTGTGCAAATCCTATCTCAAATCTTAATCAAAGGCCGATTTGTAGTAGTCTACAATAGGCGGTCTATCTCAGATAGCAAAGTATTGATAAAGATTTTTGGGAGAGAAACTTATGCGCGATGCCGTGACGAGTCTGATTGAAAATTATGATGTTGCTGGTAGGTATTTAGACCGAGATGGTATCGATCGGTTGAAATCTTATTTTGCAACTGGCACAGCACGGGTACAAGCAGCAGCAGCGATTAACAGCAATGCTGCGGCTATTGTCAAGCAAGCTGGTATTCAGCTATTTGCAGAACAGCCCGAACTAATTCGTCCCGGTGGTAATGCCTACACAACTCGTCGCTACGCGGCTTGTCTGCGAGATATGGACTACTACTTGCGCTACGCTACTTACGCCTTGGTGGCTGGAAGTACCGATGTGCTCGACGAGCGCGTGCTCCAAGGTTTGCGAGAAACTTACAATTCTCTGAGCGTTCCCATCGGCCCGACGGTAATGGGGATTAGCATTATGAAGGAGATGGTTAAGGCTCAGGTTGAATCTGCCGGCTTGTCTGTCGGGCCTTTTCTAGAACAGCCTTTTGATTACATGATTCGCGAATTGAGCGAACAAGATATTTAAGTCAAGCAAGCTGGTTTTTTTAGCAGCAAATTGCTTTTGTGGCTTGCACGTAGCAGGCTCTCGATCGCTTTTTTGGCATCACAGCAGAAAAGCGATCTTTTTTACGGATTATACCATTTTCGATTGGGGCTTAAAGAATAGACAATGACTTACTGCCTAAGGGTTTGGAGTTGGCTCTTCATTTGTATTCTTGTTGGAAATTGGTATTAAAAATCGCCGACATATCCCCAGACGAGGCATTTGTCGAGGGAATTTTTCGTGTGGTGGCGGTTGATTTGGTCGGTGCTGATTGCTTCTACTTCGCCGTTGGGGTAAAGAATGTGGATTAGGTTGCCGCTGACGAAGGCCAGAGGATTTTCTTGACAAATGTCAGAATTTCTGATCGGAAAGTTCGTTTTTTTCATGTCCATCGCCCTGATTGTGTTTGTAGCGCATTCCCCTGTATTTACATAATCTTTGATTTGCGACATTTTTTATGTGATTCTACGAATGTCGATGTGTGATAAAACTACAGGCTCATAGCGATCTCAGTCACATCATGTGGGGTAGGAGCGATCGGCGATCGAGCTTCAAAATACTATACAAATGCTGATGTGAGGGCATCGCCCTCGGAAAACCCAAATAATTATAAAAAATCCGCAGTCGGGTTTTTGCGTAAGTGCTAATCTGATACAGTCCTTAACCCTATCCGTACAGATTAAACATCTTGGCTAAACAACGAATAGACACTTTATTGGTAGACCTGGATTTATGTACCTCCCGACAACAAGCTCAAGCCTTGATTCGGACTGGCCAAGTCTCGATCGACCAACAGGTAATTGACAAACCGGGCACTGAGGTTGACATTGCAGCCAATATTTTGATTAAACAGCGATCGCGCTACGTTTCCAGAGGCGGCGACAAATTAGCCAAAGCTTTAGAAATATTTGCAATTCCCGTCGCGGGCAGAATCTGTCTCGACGGCGGCATTTCCACAGGCGGTTTTACCGACTGCTTGCTGCAAGCCGGTGCGGCACTGGTATACGGGATCGATGTTGGCTACGGTCAAGCTGATTGGCGCTTACGCAACGATCCGAGGGTAATTTTGAAAGAACGCACCAATTTGCGCTACATGACTGCTGCGGAGCTTTACGGCGACTCACCGCGAGCAGATTTGGCGGTAGTAGATGTGTCGTTTATTTCGCTGGATAAGGTTTTACCGGCGCTGTGGGAATTGTTGGCACCACCGCGAGAAGCGGTATTGTTGGTAAAGCCGCAATTTGAGGTGGGGCGCGATCGCGTCGGGAAAAAAGGCGTAGTCAGAGACTCGGCAACTCAAGCCGATGCGATTTTTCAAGTGTGGAAGGCAGCTACAGCTTTAGGATGGCAGGAAAGAGGCTTAACGTGGTCGCCTTTACTTGGCCCGGCCGGTAATATCGAGTATCTTCTATGGTTGGGGATCGATCGCGAACAGGAACCAGACCAAAGTGCGATCCTCTTCGAGGGCTGCGCTAACGAAGAGGGTGTTGTGAAGGAACGGATCGCACAAGTCGCAAAAGCGGCCGCGCAGGAACTTGTCAAGTGATTTTAGATTTTAGATTTTAGATTGACTGCAAAATGTCAAACTAATCAATTTTAAGACTCAAATGTGGAGAGCCAGATTTATCTAAAATTTTAAATTGTTTTGTCAATCAGACTCCTAAACTTTCACAAGAGTGAATAATTCCATGCAGCCATTAAAACAAGTCGGTTCGATTTTCTTGTACGTCCTAGGTGGCATAGGTTATCTGGCGATTGCAGCTACTATTGTAGGCGTGTCAATTCTCATCAAGTTCGCAGCTCTGCTACTGGCAGATAAATTATTATATACAATTCTGATTATCGGTGATTTGTTGAGGGGCATCGAAATTATTGAACTGTTAAATATATTGGTATTTGCTTTTATCGGCATGGGATTTGGCATCGCGACAAAACTGCTACATCCTAAATACAGTCGCCAAATTAGTGCGGCTTTGTTGATACCTATAGTTCCCATAGTTTTCATGAGTACGCCAGCCATCAGATATAATTCTTGGCTGGACAAAGTAGCGGAATCGGATAAGTTAGCGCCGGCGGAAACTGCAACATTAACCAACTCATTTTTGAACCGAAAGGTAGGAGTGGAAGGTTTTCTCGGTTATTATGTATATACAGGTCAGTTTCCGGTGATTCCCACAAAACAATCTGAGATGAAAGACCTCGACAGCTTTGAAAAAAAGGTTAATTCGAGATTTGTGCAGTTAACTGGTGTTGCTCCGACGATTGTTTCTTGGTCAATGCGGGTTTGTTTTTGGCTGATTAGAATATTTTACTTTTGTATTGCGGTAATTGCGACGATTGTTCATTTTAGGGAAGGTGTGAGAATCGCGGGACGATAAGAATACAAGCTGTGGGGTGCTTATCTAATTTTCAGGTACGTAGTTGCGCTTCAGCGCTCTGGGAGCAGGTACGTAGTTGCGCTTCAGCGCTCTGGGAGCAGGTACGTAGTTGCGCTTCAGCGCTCTAGGAGCAGGTACGTAGTTGCGCTTCAGCGCTCTGGGAGCAGGTACGTAGTTGCGCTTCAGCGCTCTGGGAGCATCTCATTTGTTGTGCAAAAACCATTTTTTCGAGAGGTACGTAGTTGCGCTTCAGCGCTCTAGGAG
>NZ_JAEQCE010000120.1:0-13621 GCF_020738665.1 Microcoleus sp. PH2017_08_TRC_O_A | reverse complement strand
CTCGCGCTGAGTCCGAGTAACCGGGTTTCTATGGCAATTGACGTATTTTCACGAGATTTTACGCAGAAACCCGGTTTCTGAGTCTCTCGCGCTGAGTCCAAAAAAGTCCTTACGACAAACCAGTCGATCGCAATTCCATCTATTTTTATCACTAAATCCGTGTCATAATTCGTGTCTTAGCGCAACAGACCAAGGGAAAAAAATATGATTATTGTCATGAAAGCCGGCACTCCAGCGGCCGAGATCGATCGCCTAGACGAAGAACTCCGCACTAGCTGGGGTTTGACACCAGAAAAAATCGTCGGGCGTTACAAAACCGTCATGGGTTTAGTCGGCGACACCGTTGAGCTCGAACCGATGCAACTGCGGGAAATGAGCACCTGGATTGAAGAAGTGCTGCGCGTCGAAAAACCCTACAAACGCGCTTCTCTGGAATACCGCCAAGGTGAACCCAGCGCCGTAGAAGTTGCTACTCCTTTGGGAACTGTGACGATTGGCTTAAATCACCCGATCGCAGTCGTAGCAGGCCCTTGCTCGGTCGAAAACGAAGAAATGATTGTCGAAACGGCAATGCGCGTCAAAGCTGCTGGCGCTCAATTTTTGCGCGGTGGAGCCTACAAACCGAGAACCTCTCCCTACGCTTTCCAAGGACATGGCGAGAGTGCTTTGGGATTGCTGGCGGCGGCGCGGGAAGCTAGCGGTTTGGGAATTATTACCGAAGTTATGGATGCGGCCGACTTAAGTGCGATCGTAGAAGTAGCCGACGTAGTTCAAGTCGGTGCGAGAAATATGCAGAATTTCTCACTTTTGAAGAAAGTCGGAGCTCAAGACAAACCAATTTTGCTGAAGCGCGGCATTTCCGCCACCATTGAAGAATGGTTGATGGCTGCCGAGTATATCATGGCTGCTGGCAATCCCAACGTGATTTTGTGCGAGCGCGGTATTCGCGGCTATGACAGGCAGTATACGCGGAATACGCTCGATTTGTCGGCGGTTCCAGTGCTGCGGACTCTGACTCACTTACCGGTGATGGTTGACCCCAGTCACGGCACCGGTTGGGCGCAGTTTGTACCTTCGATGGCCTTTGCGTCGATCGCCTCGGGTACAGATTCGCTGATGATAGAAGTGCACCCGAATCCGAAAAAAGCCTTGTCTGACGGGCCGCAATCGTTAACACCGGATCAGTTCGACAAGTTGATGGAAGAATTGGCTGTAATTGGTAAAGTCATGAAACGTTGGCCGCAACCCGTGCCAGTTTTGGCATAGAAAGATCAATCAGTAGGTCATCAAAAACCGTAGTATCTACAAGGTACTATGGTTTTTTGCATTTACGCTCTACTCAGTGAGTTATATCGTGTGGGATCAATTACCCGCAGTAAGATTAGTTCGTAGTGCGGACTTCAGTCCGCTTTCATGGAGCGGACTTCAGTCCGCAGTTTGCTGTTTTTGTTTGTGATTTTACTGCTAAAATTAATGTTGATGTTGTCTGTTTGTAATCTTCTACTATAGCCTTTCTCAAATAAGTCAGGTATGCTCTATACCCCCTATGTCCTATGCCCTATGCCCATGCCTGACGATCACCGCACTGTTACTGAGAAAGGCAATATCACGCCAGGTAAATTTAATATGTTTCTCATCAACTTTTTCATGTTTTATTCCTGCAAAACTTGGTCGTGAACTCTTTATTAAAAATTTAGCACAATAAATACGGAAGAACCCTGTTTTTTAACAGCACGAGCGATTAAAGGTGCTTTCTTTTCTAATCCTTCTAAATTAAGTTCATTTTCTCGATACATCCGATACCACTCCTGACGTTGTTCAATCACCCATTCACTATTCTGAAGCTGTAACTTTTTGAGAGTAAATTCTGCTCGATCGCGATCGCCAGCAGGAACCGCATCAGTCAAAACCAACTGACAAGAAGGTAGGATAATCTCAAACCAATTATCTTCTACTTCAAACGGATCGAGAATTTGTCGATCGTAAGTTCCTTTGCAGCTATTTACCCGTTGCAAAGCATAGCGATAGTTTTTCCATTCATAAATCAAATGGCGGTTTTCTGGTTTACTTTTACTCAAATAATGATCCACAGTACCCATCCGACTCGGTATGTGCATCACCGAATAACCACAAAGATTGTGGAACTCTTTAGCTAATTGAGGTTTGAAGCTAGACCAAAAATCTTTTGGTTCTTTACCGGGATTTTTATCTAACCAATGATTCCCTGCTTTTCGCACCTGTTCCTCAAAATTCGTTGGTTCCGGTGGCGGAGTAAATCGCATCATCTTTACTCTACCTCGGTGCTGACAATCCATCGAGGCCAGAAGCGATCGTGTTCTGGTAAAACTCGCAGGAGTTCCTGATGAATTTGCTCTTTAGTTCTCAGGTATTCAGGAAAAGTTTCCATGCTGTCTCCTCGCATGAAGGTATATGCTGCATCAATCGCTATTTCTGCTTCGCGAGAACGCGCTTGTTTTAATCCAAAAATATCGGAAGTTAGCCACCCCACAGCATCCCCATGTTTTGTCCAAGGAACTTGATTAAGAGTTACATCTTTACCATGTAACTCAAACAAAAATAACTTATCTTGTTCCTCATCAAATTCAGGCTCGATTGAGGCAAGTACAAGAGGAGAATGAGTGGTCGCTATTAACTGAACTTGCATTTCATTTTTAAGACTTTTAACTACTTCTAATATCGCAGGAAGAATCGATCGTTGCCAAGCTGGATGTAAGTGAGCTTCAACCTCGTCTATTAAAAAGACTATTTGATCGATAGGTTCTTTCTGTCGTAACTTAGCTGCTTCGATATGTTCATGCCACGTCCACATTAGTATGTAAGCAAGTCCTAAAATTCGTTTTATTCCTGCTGATGCATAGATAATAGGCACATTTCCATAAGGAAAATTTAGCGTAGGAATATCACGGGTATCTTCTATAGAAACCCGTGTGGGCTTCCCAGGTTCCATCAATTCATCTTCATGAGAAGAAAGTTTTCTAATCATAGAAGAGAATATTTCAAATGTAGACTCTTCTCGCTGTCGTTGCCAATTGACCCAATCGTGAATTAAACCATTACATAGAACTTTATTATCGGTTCTTAAGCCATTCCAAAGATGATCGGAAGTAAAGTTATAGATACTGGACTGTTGACGAACCGGGTCAAAAACTGAAAATCCACCATCAACACGGACATAAATAATCAAGCTTCTTAACAAGGGAGGTACTCGCAGATTCAGCCATTTCTCATTTGAAAAACTAAAAAGGCTACGATATTCCTCAGAATCTCTCTCATGGCTCAACACAGAAGTAATTTCTGGTGTTTTTCCCTCTACCTGTTGAGGCCAAGCAGGTCGATCAACCCAGTTTCCAGTTAGCCCCCACCAAGCAATATCTAGCAAAAAAGTTTTACCAAGACCATTGTCTCCAGTAAACAAATTGATTCTTTCGCCGAATTCAACATCGAATTCTGGAGCTGTTCCAACCCATTTTAGGTGAAGTTCTTTCAGCATCTTATGGTGAATAGATCCATCAAATTCTAAGTAGTATTCAGAATCAGATAATTGATACAGACGGATATAGTCTCTACCATAGGCTTGAAGTGTCTGGCTTGTAACAGGTTCAAATTGTTTCAGGACACCACTTTTTTCTAGCTTGCCTTTAATCCAACGTCCTAAAATTTTTAAATCATCTTTGGATCTAAAGTTTTTGTGATTTGCTCCTTGAGTTTGGCAATCAAATGTTAAACCATCATCTGTATGAGCGAGAAAATTACCTTTTGGATAGATAGGATCGCTTATTGTTTTTGAATCCACAATAAGTTCAACTTCGTACCAATCTCTTGGGATAACTTTACCAGATTTATTCGCGCGCCCTTTGCCAAAAAAAGTATTGAGATTTGATTGCTGCTGTTTATCAACTCTTGATAATGATATGTCCACATAGGGTGTTTCTGGAGTTATGGTAGGTATGGACATTAAGTCACCTCACTTGACTAAACATTAATCGTAAATTGTAATTGCTGTTGAGAAGCCTCTGATTCTGCGTGTTCTAATCGTTCTTTAATTGACATTAATTGCAATTTTTTATTTAAATTGTATAAATCGATTTTCTGATAATCCTCTTGAAATAAGGGAATCAGTGATTCCACAACTTCAACTATGCCATCGGGCGGAACTGCATTGCCAATTTGTCTTCTTACTTCAGTAATAGAACCTTCAAAAACAAAATCATCGGGAAAACTTTGCAACCTTGCTCTTTCCCTATTTGTCAATGAACGGGGTTCGGGATAATGATATCCCCAAGTACCGCCACCACCACCAGCAATAATTGTAGCACAGGGTTTATCTGGATGAATTCGCCGATAAACGTGGCTGATCATGCCTTTCACATAGTATGGACTATCTTTGGGAATATCAGTAAAATTCCCTCCCGGTTTGATGCGACTCAAAATTTCAATGGTTCGTGGCTGAATTTTCTGATGTTCTTGATTATATTTGACTTTTTCGACATTTTTGAGTGCTTGGCCGGCAGTTCGATAAGGATAATTGCGATTTTCACCGTATTTTGGCTGAGGATGTACAAAGTTAAATCCTGTATCCATGCGAATGCCAACTAATAATACTCTTTGGCGAAATTGGGGGACTCCGTAATCCGCAAAATTGTATAGTTTTGGTTTGACCAAGTAGCCGGGAGCGATACTTTCAAAGTCGGAAATTATTTGTTTGATTGCTTGATAATTATTGGCGCTTAATAAGCCTTTGACATTTTCTGCTACAAAAGCTTTTGGCTGTTTTTTATTAACAAAATCTAGAAAGTATGTGTATAAATTGCCTCTGGTTCCTTCCAGTCCTGGACGTTTCCAAATCATGGAAAAGTCTTGACAAGGAAATCCTCCTATACATATGTCTGCATCTGGAACTTGGGTAATGTCTATATTTTCTATGCTGTCGTTGACGATGACATTGGCGATATTTCTGCTGAATGTTTTGCAGGCGTATTTGTTGGAGTCGATCGCCCAAACCACCTCAAATCCGGCTTTGTGGAATGGCAAATCCATGCCGCCACAACCTGAAAACAATGATATCAGTTGCGGTTTGGTTTTCCAGGCGATCGGCTTGAGACGTTCGATTAACATATTAGTTCGCAGTAGGACAAGGGCTGGCTGAATGCCGGCACCACAAGATAGTAATTATACCAAAATATAGTCGAATTCGACTATATTTTGATAATTTCATTCTTCATCGTCTAACTCGATCCCAGCTTGACGCAATTTTTCTGCTAGTCTTTGGGCGCGGACACTTTCGCGATCGGCCCGTTGCCGTTCTTGTTCAGTTCGTTCTTCCGACCACAACAATAACTCGCCTGCTGCATTCCACCACCTCAGCCAACAGCCTGTTCTCCCTTCGTGGGTTCCTTCCCAAATACCTAAAAATAGGTCTAATCCGGGTATCCAATAACGCCCGTTTTCATCTGTTTTTTGTAAGTTATAGTGCTCTGATTCCAAAGCATAAACTTCTAAACGAGCTGTTTTCGCTCGAAATATGACGTATCTCGGTACTTTGATTACTTGCTCATAAAAAAACCATTTTCCCACCCGTGAGGTAAATTCTACAGAGTATTCTTCTCCGTAGGTTTCTGAGAGAAATTCCATCACGATTTGAGGAATTGTCCCTTCTGTATGCGGCGTGTAACTGCGGCGAACTTGCGAGACATTTTTGGGATTTACGGGTTTGATGTACATCCAGTCGGGCGCTTTGCAAATAGTTCGCTGTTCGTCGGTGGCTGCTTCTGGGAAACTTATGCCGGCACAAAGGGCAAAGTTGGAAACTATTAAGGCATCCTGGATTAATTCGGGAAATTCTGTTAGTGGCTGGCGTAAAGCTGCGGCTAACAATGGTTGGCTTTCATCTTCCACGGGGTCATCTGGTAGTTGGAAATCTTCTGGTAGTAGCGGCCAGGTGATTGTGAGCTTTGTGGCTGAGTTTTTAGTTGCTACAAACATAGTTTATCAGAGGTTAAATGTTTTAATGGTTAAATTATATCTTTTGGTTTTGGGGATTAATGTTAATATTGTTCGTAGTAAGGACTTTAGTCCTTATCTTCAGAGATTGAGGACTAAAGTCCTTACTACGAACCTTAAGAGTTTACTTTTCGATTCGATCGCCCTACGCAGCTTTTATCTTCTGTTTGAGCTCATCTGTCATGGCTAGCAGTTCAGATTGCCCGATCGCACTTTGTTCGCCACTCGCCAACCACTTCAATTGTACAGTCTCGCTTTCAGCTTCCGCATCCCCCAAAACCAAACACGCAACTGCACCACTTCTGTCAGCTCTTTTGAACTGTTTCCCGAAAGCACTGCCGCTCAAATCTATCTCTACACTAAAGCCCGCACTCCGCAATTTTTGAGCCAACAATACCGATTGCTGTTCGGCTTTATCGCCCCGGGATACCAAATAGAAATCCAACTGCGGAACGGGCAGAGGTTGCAATTTTTGCAGCAGGATAATCAACCGCTCAACACCCATAGCCCAACCGACTGCTGCCGTATCCGGGCCGCCCAATTCCTTGACTAAACCGTCGTAGCGGCCGCCTCCACAAACAGTTGCTTGCGCTCCCAAATCCTCGGAGATAATTTCAAAAGCGGTGTAGGTATAGTAATCTAAACCGCGCACCAATCTCGGATTTAACTGATAGCTAATTCCTAAACTTGTGAGCATTTGCTGCACTTGCTCAAAGTGATCTCGCGATTCCTCACCCAAATATTCCAAAATGCTCGGCGCACCAGCAACAATTTCTTGAGTGCGCTGATTTTTGCTGTCCAAAATCCGCAGCGGATTGCGAGTCAAGCGATCTTGGGAATCCGCATCTAATTCGTCTTTGTACGGTGTAAAATAATCAATCAACGCTTGCCGATAATTTTGTCTGTCTTGCTTATTTCCGACAGAATTGATATCGAGGCGCAAATTTTTTAAGCCGATCGCTTGCAGGATATCACAGGCGATCGCAATTACCTCGACATCTGCACGGGGATCTGCACTCCCCAATACTTCCACGCCAATTTGAGTGAACTGTCGCTGTCTGCCTGCTTGGGTGCGTTCGTAGCGAAACATCGGCCCAGTATACCACAGACGCTGCACGTCACCAGCCGCGTACAAACTGTTTTCAATAAAAGCTCGCACTACTCCGGCGGTGCCTTCTGGGCGCAAAGTAGTCGATCGATCGCCCTTATCTTTAAAAGTGTACATTTCTTTGCCCACAACATCGGTAGCTTCGCCGATGCCGCGTTCAAATAAAGATGTTTGTTCAAAAATTGGCGTCCGAATTTCTCGATAAGCCGCTTTTTTTAAGATATTTCTAGCGACTTCTTCTATATTTTGCCAATATTGAATTTCAGCGGGCAAAATATCCCGCGTTCCCGGTAAAGTTTTAATTGCACTCATTTTTTTAGTCAGTTGTCAGTTGGCAGTTGTCAGTTGTTGGTTGTTGGTTGTTATTTGTTATTTGTTACTCGTCATTTTTGAGCTGGTGATTTTTATTTGTGACTTCGTATTAATTGCTATTTGGCTCGAATGACAAACAACCAATAACAAATAACCAATAACAAATAACTAATAACTAATAACTACTAACTTAATAATTCCCAAGCTCCGTAGCGATCGCCATAATAAGCCAAAATGCGATCGACCCGCTCGCGGCAGGCCAAATCGAACCCATCAGGATACTGTATCCACAAACCCCCAACTTGGCTGTCGCTGTAATCAAACCGCTGCGACTGCTGCGGAATCAAACCGGTTTCCACCCCTTCAACTTGACGCAAATGGGCTGCCACTTCGCGATACACCGCCAGCGGCAATCCCGGGCATTGAATTTGATAGCGGAGTTGTTTTTCTTGTGCCGTTTGCATCATTTCTTTGCCTGTCCCCAACCATAACCCCTATTTAAGATACTTCTTTATCGATCGGCCCCGGTAGAGGGCAGCAGTTAATATTCTCCATACATACCTTCCCCCACTGCAAAGCCCAGCGCACCAGCGAAACTCGATTGTCAGCGGGCGTCTTGTTCAAGATATTGCTAATGTGGTTGTCAACAGTACGCTTGCTAATCTCTAACTTCTCAGCAATTTTCTCATTGGTCAATCCCGCCGCTACTAACTCTACCACTTGCAATTCTCTGTCCGACAGGGTGACAGGGGTGCCAGAGACGCTCCCGTTCATAAATTTTTCCTATGTGTGCATATTTACCTATATACAATTCTAGAGGATGAGGGATCTAGTATGAAGAGAAAATTAAATTGGCCCGGGCACGGGATCACCAACTCGCTTGCAGAATCGCAGCAAGATGTGTAAACCCAGCCTTGCACGTGGGGTAGCGGATGCTAGATTTACCTGCGCGCACTGGAAATCCGCGCCCAAAAAACCGCAGATGTTGGCACGTCAAACTACTGATACGCCCGCGCTGTACTTGTGCGTTGAGCGGGTAACTGCCACTATCAGTAAGTCTGATATTATAGGAGCAGCTATTACAAAATAGCTGGCAATTTTCCCTACTGGGAATCTAGGTAGAGATAATTATTGACCAGTCTGGTGCTAGTCTAAAATCTAAAATCTAAAATCTAAAATCTAAAATCAATATGACTTATCCTCGCGTTTTGTGTCTGGGTGAAATTTTATTTGATTGTTTAGCAGACAAACCAGGAGTATCTCTAGAAGAGGTAGAATCTTGGACGGCATATGCTGGCGGTGCTCCTGCTAATGTTGCCTGTGCTTTAGCTAAATTGGGGACGGCGGTGGGATTTATCGGTGCTGTAGGTGGGGATGAATTGGGGGAGTCTCTGGTGCAGGTATTGCAAGAATCAGGGGTTGATATCGCTGGAGTGCAACGCCATCCGAGTGCGCCGACGCGGCAAGTTTATGTCTTGCGGAATGAAGCGGGCGATCGATCTTTTGCCGGTTTTGGTAAAATGGATACTGCGGATTTTGCCGACACCCGCTTCCAGGCTGCCCAAATACCCGAGGCGCTGTTTGAAAATGCGGAGTTTTTAGTGCTCGGCACTTTAGAATTAGCTTACCCTGAAAGTCGAGAGGCGATCGCCAGAGCGATCGAACTAGCAGAACGTTACGACGTTAAAATTATACTTGACATCAATTGGCGTCCGGTGTTTTGGCCAAATCCAGACGAAGCAAAAGCACCCATCATACAACTATTAAAAAAAGTAGATTTTCTTAAGTTATCTGACGACGAAGCCGAATGGTTGTTTGGAACTAGCGACGCTGGAGCTATTACCTACCGTCTCGATTCTGTAGAAGGCGTTTTGGTGACGGCGGGCGATAAAGGTTGCGGCTATTGTCTCTCGCAAAATGAAGGAAAAATCCCCGCTTTTGCAGTAGATGTTGAGGATACAACAGGTGCCGGCGACGGGTTTGTTGCTGGTTTTGTGCGGCAGTTGTGCAAGTATGGAATTAAGAATTTAGCAGATCCAGAAATTGCCCAAAACATTGTAACCTATGCCAGTGCCGTGGGTGCGATGACGGCGATGAAGCATGGGGCAATTGCAGCGCAACCAACTGCGGCTGAAGTAGAAGCTTTCTTGTATTTGTACAACAAAAATTAGCACACCAAACCTCTATAGGTTCGTAGTGAGGAATGCGAGTCCTCTTCAAACAAGATAGGACTAAAGTCCAATACGGTTCACTTAAGATCGATCCCCCTAACCCCCCTTAAAAAATGGGGAAAAATAAAGCTCTTAAAGGGGTGCATCTCATTTTTGAAAATATACTCGTAGGGGCGAAGCATTTCGGCAGTAAATCTCTGATTCTGGTTCATAAATTATGTGCCGAAATGCTTCGCCCTTGCCAAAATGAGATGCACCCTCTTAAAGTCACCCAACTATCAGGGAGATTTAGGGATTTCTCCCAGTATAAGAGTCTGGGTACATCTGGTTTGTGAAGAGGGCGAAGCATGACCGCATATAAGTTATTAGTTATAATTCTATATTGATTGCGGTCATGCTTCGCCCCTACGGATATATTTGCCTTGCGCCAGATGCACCCAAGAGTCTTAAGTCAACTGTATTGGACTAAAGTCATCACTACAAACCTGGACTAAAGTCATCACTACAAACCTGTTCTCACTACAAACCTGTTTGATTGTGGGCAATTAAGCGCAAATCAGATCGTTTTTAATTTGGCGTACCATTAGCTCTAGCTGCTGCGAAGCATCTATAATAATTGCATTTTCAGGTTCTTCGAGAGTAGCGAACTGACTTGACAGCAAGTCTACTTTCATGTAGTGATTTTCGCGAGTTTTTAACCGGGCTGCGAATAGCTCAAAATCACCTTTGAGATAAACTATTTTCATTTGCTGCTTGTCTCGAAAGAGCATTTCGCGGTAAGATGCTTTGAGGCCAGAACAAGCTAACACGACATTTTTATTTTCCAACAGCCACCTGTCTATTGTACCTTGCAAGTGCAACAGCCAAGGCAGGCGATCGGCATCTTCTAAAGGAACGCCCCGACTCATTTTCTCTATGTTTCCTGGCGGGTGAAAATCGTCGGCATCGCTAAAATCCCAATTGAGAGATTCCGCTAGCAACTTGCCAACAGTAGTTTTACCCGAACCGGAGACTCCCATCACCATAATAATCATCGCGCCCCTTTACCGAATACTTAGGATTCGATCGAGTTGTGCGATCGACAAACCGAGTTTCTCAAGTTTTCCGATCGCTCCTGCACCAGAAAAACTTCAAGAAACCCAGTCTATTTCTAATTCTAGATCAAATTTCTTCCATAGTCGGTCTAATGAAATTATAAGCCAAAACACCGATAATTCCACCAATCACCGGGAATACAATAAACGCCCACAACTGTTGGATTGCCCATGTTCCTTGAAAGAGTGCCACACCAATACTTCTAGCCGGGTTGACGGAAGTATTGGTGATGGGAATTCCGACTAAGTGAATCAACACCAACATCAAGCCGATCGGAATTCCGCCCAAACCGACAGGATATTTGGGATGGGTAGTACCCATGATGGTAAATAATAGAAAAGCCGTCAGTACAATTTCCGTCAAAGCTGCTGCCAAAAGTCCGTAACCCGTGGGAGAATGTTCTCCAAAACCGTTAGACGCAAATCCCGAAGCCGCCGCATCAAAACCAGGTTTTCCTGATGCTATCAGATACAAAACAAGACCGCCTAAAATTCCGCCGACAATCTGACCTCCTATATAATAAGGAAGCAAAACAGCATCGATCAGTTTAGCAACTACTAAGCCGATGCTTACCGCTGGATTGATGTGGCATCCAGAGATAGGCCCGATCGTATAAGCCATGACTAAGAGGGACAAGCCAAAGGCGATCGACACTCCCAAAAAGCCGATTTTGTCTCCAGCTAAAACTGCACTGCCGCATCCACCTAATACCAGCACAAAAGTGCCTAAAGCTTCAGCAACTCCAATTTTTATCTTTTTGTTCATGCTCACACTCTCTAAAGTTTTAGGGTTAATTATGCACCCTGACTAACCTGCAAGTCTAAAAGTTAGAGTTACAAATTGTTTCCACCAGCGCAATCATACTAATAGAAACCTTTAGCAATGTCTAACTCTAATTTCTAGAAATTGTATAGATTTAACTGAGATTGCGGAATTTGAAATCAATAAAGTCTGCTCAAATTTACTACCTTATGCAAAGAATGTCAACACTTAGCTGATTTTTTGTATCAATTGTGCGATTTAATTGTCAACACTTAGATTTTTTGTATAAATTGTGCATCTAGTAGTTATTCAATTCAGAATAATTTACTTGGGTTATTGCCTAAGTTTGCGATCGCGATTTTACTGATTGTTGCTGTGCAAGCCGATCGCACTTACAGCTAAAACATCCGCGCCAACAGGCTTAAATTCATCCCGTAGGGTATACCACAAGCACCTTCTGGGGTTGTGGCACACCACACACAAACTACTTTCTAACGCAGGAATTCGCGCGGATCTGTGACGTGTCCAGTCAGCGCCGAAGCCGCCGCCGTGTAAGGCGAAGCTAGATAAACTTGTGCTTCTTTGTTCCCCATCCGGCCGGGGAAGTTGCGGTTAGTTGTAGACACGCAAATTTCCGGTTCGTTCATCCGCCCGAAAGTATCTTTTGGCCCGCCCAAACAAGCGGCGCAAGAAGGTGCGGCTGGTTCGATGCAGCCGGCTGCTAAGAAGATTTCCGAAAGCGTTTGACCGTCGTATTTGGTGACAAATAAATCTTCGTAAACTTTCTGAGTTGCCGGTACTAAATACGTCGGAACTTTGACTTGATTTCCTTTGAGAATGCGGGCGGCACTCAAAAAGTCGGAGGTTTTGCCGCCCGTGCAGGAACCGATGTAAACTCGATCGATCTTGACATCGCTGCAATTGCGGGCCAAGTCGCGGTTGTCGGGGGAGTGCGGTTTGGCGACGACTGGTTCTAATTTACTGACATCGTAGGTGCGATCGCTATAAAACTGAGCGCCCTCATCGCTGTAAAATGCCTCAAACGGCACATTAGTGCGAGGATTAACGTAATCAAACGTGGTTTTGTCCGCAGCCACCGTGCCATTTTTGCCACCAGCTTCAATCACCATATTGCACAGCGTCATCCGTTCTTCCATCGTCAAACGTTCCACTGTATCGCCCGCAAATTCCATCGATCGATAGTTAGCACCGGCAACGCTGATATCGCCTATAATTTGTAAAATCAAATCTTTTGCTAACAAATAATCTGGCAATTCGCCGTTGAGCACAAACCGCATCGTCGCCGGCACTTTAATCAGCAATTTGCCGGTTCCCATGATAAAAGCCGCGTCGGTATTGCCGATACCGGTGGCAAATTGTCCGAAAGCACCGGCATTGCAAGTGTGGGAATCTGTACCGAAAAGCACTTCGCCCGGGCGCGTGTGGCCTTCTTGGGCGAGGGCGATGTGGCAAACTCCTTTATAGTCGGGGTTAGCTTTGAAGTTCGATCGATCCGTGATGTCGTAAAAGTATTTTATCCCTTGTTCTGCGGCAAAATCGCGGAGAATATCGACGTTGCGGTTAGCGCGTTCATCGTTAGTGAAAATGTAGTGGTCGGGAATTAAGACGATTTTGTCGGGATTCCAGACTTTAGCATTATCGCCGAATTCCTTTTTGAATACGCCAATGGTGCCCGGCCCGCAGACATCGTGGGTCATCAATACGTCTGTTTCTACCCAGATGTTGTCTCCGGGCTCGACTTTGGTGCGGCCCGATGCTTTGGCCAAGATTTTTTCGGTGATGGTCATTCCCATAGTGCGATCGCTCTTTTTCGTGAGATGCTACAAGTGTATTGTAAGCGAAACATTCCCTGTTACCGAGGATACTGACGCAGGAAGATGTCTCGGATGTACTTCCAACTTGAGAGAAGCGTCCAGTTCGATCGCAGTTTTCTATTGCATCTAATACAAATTGTAGGGCGAGCAATCCCCACCTTACGAAATTATGCGTAATGTTATGTGTTGTTAAATAATTCGAGTTAATTACTGTAGTTTAGGGCTTGCTGAAAAATCAATCACATATTGCGTGGCATAGGTTTAGATGGCGCGAGGGAGAAAAAAGTGCAAGATAAACAGGTAATATAGATCAAAAC